>JAODMV010000310.1 GCA_025464875.1 Arthrobacter sp.
TGCGCCTCGTCCGCGTCAAGGTCGGACCGATCGGACTGGGCGACCAGCGCCAGGGCAGCAACCGCAACCTCGGCAAGCAGGAAGTCGGCCACCTGCTGGCATCCGTAGGGCTGTAGGCATGGCCGCCTTTCGCAGCCTCGGCCGCGGCCACCTCAACGGTCCCGTGGTGGTCGTGGGGACAGGGCTCCTCGGCACCAGCATCGGGCTGGGGCTGCGCGGCCGCGGAGTGGCAGTGTTCCTCTCCGATCCCTCGCCCACCAACCAGGCCGTCGCCGTCGACATCGGCGCCGGCCTGCCCTTGGCGCGCCTTGACGGGGAGCACCCTGAGCTCGTCGTGGTCGCCGCTCCGCCGGACGTCACCGCGGACGTGGTGGCAAAGGCGCTGGAGGACTACCCGCAGGCCGTTGTCGTGGACATCGCGAGCGTGAAGGCCGGCATCCTGGCCGAGCTTCGCGGCCGCGGCGCGGACCTCGGCCGCTATGTGGGGACCCACCCGATGGCGGGGCGGGAAAAGTCCGGCCCCGTCGCGGCCCGCGGCGAGCTGTTCACCTCCATGCCCTGGGTCGTTTGCCCCACGGCGGAGACGGCGCCGCAGTCCCTGCGGGCAGCACGCGCACTCGCCGCCGACCTCGGCGCCGTCGTGTCCGAATTCAGCGCCGAGGAACATGACGAAACGGTGGCGCTGGTTTCCCACGTCCCCCAGGTGATGTCCTCGCTGGTCGCCAGCCGTCTGCAGGGCACACCCCTGCACGCCCTGTCCCTGGCCGGGAACGGGTTGCGGGACGTCACCCGGATCGCGGCCAGCGATCCCACCCTCTGGGTCCAGATCCTGGGCGCCAACGCGGACAAGGTCGTGGAGGTCCTGCACGGGGTCCGCGAGGACCTCAACCGGCTGATCGGCACCCTCGAGAACCCGACGGCGCCCGGCGCCCGGCTCGATTTGGCCCAGCTGATCAGTGAAGGCAACGCCGGCCAGGCCCGCATTCCGGGCAAGCACGGCGGGCCGCCCCAGGCCTACGCCTGGCTGACGGTCCTGGTCGATGACTCGCCGGGCCAGATCGCCAGGCTCCTGACGGAGATCGGTGAAATCGGCGTCAACCTGGAGGATCTCCGGCTGGACCACTCCTCGGGACAGAACGTGGGCATGGTGGAGCTTTCCGTCCTGCCCAACAAACACGACATGCTTATCGAAGCTCTCAACGACCGTGGATGGCGGGTACTCCAGTAATGACCCAGGAACTCATTGAAACCGTGGACGTCGTCCGCCCAGGAAAAGGCCTTGTCGTCGCCATTGACGGTCCTTCCGGATCCGGCAAGTCCAGCGTCAGCAAGGAGGTGGCCCGCCGGCTCAAGCTGGCCTACCTCGACACCGGTGCCATGTACCGTGCCCTGACCTGGTACTGCCTGGACCGCGGCACGGACCTTGAGGACGGCGCCGCCGTCGAGGCGGCGTCCGAGATCTTCGCGCTGGAGATCAGCACGAGCCCGCACGAAGAGTATGTCCGCGTCGGCGGTGCGGACGTCACGCTCGCCATCCGCGAGCCGGCGATTTCCGCCTCTGTGAGCGCCGTGGCCACCACCCTCGGCGCCCGCACGGAGCTGATCCGCCGCCAGCGAGAACTGATCGAAAAGCACCACCACCGCATCGTGGTCGAAGGCCGGGACATCACCACGGTGGTCGCACCCGGGGCCGAAGTGCGGATGCTGCTCACCGCGAGCGAAGAGGCGCGCCTGCGCCGCCGGGGCATCCAGCTCGGCGGCAGCCAGAACGCCGAGCAGCTTGCAGCCCAGGTGACCCACCGCGACGCCAAGGACTCCACCGTGGTGAACTTCACCCAGGCCGCCGACGGCGTGGTCACCCTGGACTCCTCGGACCTGGGCTTCGAGGAGACCGTGGACGCCGCGCTCGGCATCGTGAACAGCATCATCAACCACACGGTCATCCACCGTGACTGAGGCTGCGCCGGAAGCAGTTCCTGGGGCAGCGCCGAAGGCTGGAACGCAGCTGCCGGGCCGCTGGACCACCGTCTGGAGCCGGCCGCTGGGCTGGATCCTGGATCACCTCCTGTACCGGACTTCGGTCACCGGGCGCTCAAACGTCCCGGCGGCGGGCCCGGTAATCTTCGCCGGAAACCACATCAGCTTCCTGGACGGACCCGTCATGTTCGGGGCCTCACCGCGGCCCATGCACATTCTGGTCAAGAAGGAAATGTTCGCCGGCTTCCTGGGCCGGGTACTCAGGGCCTCCGGGCAGCTTCCGGTGGACCGCTCGGGGGACCGCGCGGCCCTGCACACGGCCAGGGGCGTCCTCAACGCCGGGCGGTGCGTCGGGATCCTTCCCGAGGGAACGCGGGGGAACGGCGAAGCCGCCGCGATCAACAACGGCGTCGCCTGGCTTGCGCTCAACTCCGGCGCGACGGTGGTCCCCGTGGCCATCCTGGGCACGCGGATCGGCGGCGAGCACCTGGACGCCGTTCCCCGGCTGCGCCGGCGGCTGCACGTCAGTTTCGGCGGGGCCCTCAATGTCAGCCGCAGGCCCGGCGAGACCGGGCGTGTTTCAATGGACAGAGCGGGCACTGAGATCCGCGCCGCGCTGGCCCGCCATGTCCAAGACTCCATCACTAGAACCGGGCAGCGCTTGCCCTCCGCGGATTCCCCGCAAGAACGTCATGTAGCAGTAGCCGCGATGCCGGCAGATCACCCCATAAGGAAAGTGCAATGAGCGATACGACTCAAACCTCCGGCAATTTTGGTGCCGGCGAAGACGAATACACGCCCACCGGCACCGACCAGGTGGCTGAGCATCTCGCCGCCCTGGACGACGAGGAAGCAGAGCTCCGCGCGGCCTCCCTCCGGGCCGGCCTGGACGACTACGAGCTGGACGACGAGGACGCGGCCCTGCTGAGCGGGCACTACGACGACGAGGACTTCGAAGGTCCCGTCAAGCTTGATCCGGTCCTGGCCATCATCGGCCGGCCGAACGTCGGCAAGTCCACCTTGGTCAACCGCATCCTTGGCCGCCGTGAAGCCGTGGTGGAGGACACCCCCGGCGTCACCCGTGACCGGGTCATGTACTCGGCGCACTGGAATGGCCGGAACTTCACGGTCGTCGACACCGGCGGCTGGGAGCACGACGCCCGCGGCATTCACGCCCGTGTTGCCGAGCAGGCAGAGATGGCCGTGGAACTCGCGGACGCCGTCCTGTTCGTCGTCGACTCCGCCGTGGGCGCAACCGCCACGGACGAGGGCGTCATGAAGATGCTGCGCAAGAGCAAGAAACCGGTCATCATGGTGGCCAACAAGGTGGACGACTTCGCGCAGGAAGCCGACTCGGCCACCCTCTGGGGCCTGGGCTTCGGGGAACCGTACCCTGTCTCGGCACTCCACGGCCGCGGCGTCGCCGACCTGCTGGACCACGTGATGGACACGCTCCCCGAGTTCTCCACCATCGAAGGCCTGGAACGCTCCGGCGGCCCCCGCCGCATCGCCCTGATCGGGCGGCCCAATGTCGGCAAGTCCTCGCTGCTGAACAAACTGGCCGGCTCCGAGCGCGTCGTCGTCGACAACACCGCCGGAACCACCCGCGATCCGGTTGATGAGTTCATCGAACTTGGCGACCGCACCTGGCGGTTCGTGGACACCGCCGGCATCCGACGCCGCCAGCACATGGCACAGGGCGCGGACTTCTACGCCTCCCTGCGCACGCAGAGCGCACTCGAAAAGGCCGAGGTCGCCGTCGTGCTCCTCGCCGTGGACGAGGTGCTCAGCGAACAGGACGTGCGCATCCTCCAGCTGGCCATCGAGTCCGGCCGCGCACTGGTGCTGGCCTTCAACAAGTGGGACCTGCTGGACGACGAACGCCGCCGCTACCTCGAGCGCGAGATCGAGCAGGACCTGGCTCACGTCGAGTGGGCGCCGCGGGTCAACATCTCGGCGAAGACCGGCTGGCACAAGGACAAGCTCGTTCCGGCCCTGGACCTTGCCCTGGAAAACTGGGACAAGCGCATCCCCACCGGCCGCCTCAACGCCTTCCTGGGCGAGCTCGTGGCAGCGCACCCGCACCCGGTGCGCGGCGGCAAGCAGCCCCGCATCCTGTTCGGAACCCAGGCGTCCAGCCGGCCCCCGAAGTTCGTGCTCTTCACCACCGGGTTCCTCGACCCGGGTTACCGCCGCTTCATCACCCGCCGGCTCCGCGAGACCTTCGGTTTCGAGGGCACCCCGATCGAGGTCAACATGCGCGTGCGGGAAAAGCGTGGCAAGAAGCGTTAATTAGGACACATCCTGCCCGTGGCACCCCGAAATGTCACGGGCACCCTCTAGGATCGTGTAAGCTTTTGGAGGTGGTTCGGCCGGACTGCTTAGATGGAAATCTTATGGATGACATCGAGGCGGAGAACGGCGGAACTAACGGGCTGTAGCGCAGCTTGGTAGCGCACTTGACTGGGGGTCAAGGGGTCGCAGGTTCAAATCCTGTCAGCCCGACCAGCGAAAAACCGCTCCACCACCGGGAATTCTCCCGGTGGTGGGGCGGTTTTTCTTTGCCCTCAAGCCGGAATTCTGGCTTGTGCGTGCGGTGTGGGTATACGGGCCTTGTTAGTCGCTGCCGGCTAATTACTGCCCGGCCGTCTCGTCAGGGGCGGAGTCCTCGTCCGTGCCAGCCGGGGCGATCGGCGCTCCGTAGACTGCCGCCTGGACTTCCGGATCGTCGGTGTCGTCGGGGAACGGCTCGGGTTCGCGCCAGTCCTCGGCGCGGGACGGCCGTCCGCTTCTCATGACCGGCTCGATCTCGTCCTTCAATTCGTCGTCCACTTTCGGACTGTGTTTATTGCTTCCACGCTCGATCATTTCTGATTTCCTTTCCTTGCCACTGCGCCGAACTGCACGCCTTGCGCACCCTGCTCAGGAGGTGCTCGACTCGATCAGCTCGCTGTAGTGCTTAGGCAGCTGGGCGATGATGTCGTCCCACTCGCCCGAGGTCACCGCATCACGCACGGTGGCCATCACCGCACGGGCGCCTTTGAGAGCGGTGTCGTCGCCGACGCCGGCACGCTCGGCGACACGGCGGACGAACTCATCGACGGTGAAGGTTTCCGCGGTCTCTTCCGCATCGGACAGGCTCGGCTTGAATTCCTCGGGCAATTGGGCGGCGAGGTCCCGCGCCTCCCCGCCGCTGATCCTTTCCGCAAGCGTCCTCAGGGTTCCGTTGATGAGGGCCTGGGCGCGATCCCACCCCGCCACGTCGGCCCGGTTTGCCACCAGGTTGACGAATTGCTCGAAGTCCATGGCAGTCCCCTTAGGGGAGAAGGTGGATGTGTGGATGGCGAGACGGTGCCGGCGGGCCGCCGATGCGGCCTGCGCTGGTCCAATTCTCCGCCCTGCCGACGCCCGCGTCTATGGCTGTGCGCTCTGGCTCCGGCGTTCACGGGGCATGCCCACGTGGCGGGTTTTCTGTTGTTGGGACAGTTCCGGTTCTGCCTATACTTTCAGCGGCGGACACTTCACTTGACCGCCGTCGACCTTGGTGATTGACCCGACGAAAGGCCCGTCATGAGCATCATTCCCGAAGAGTTGTCCTACACCGCGGAACACGAGTGGGTTTCGGCCCCGAACGCCGACGGAGTCGTGCGTGTGGGCATCACCGATTTTGCCCAGGATGCCCTCGGAGATGTCGTCTACGCCCAGATGCCCGAGGTAGGCACCACTATTAAGGCCAATGACGTCGTCGGCGAGGTGGAGTCGACCAAGAGCGTCAGCGACATCTACGCCCCCTTGACGGGCGAGGTGGTGGCCCGGAACGAGGCCCTGGACACGGATTCCGCCTTGATCAATGCCGATCCGTACGGCGAGGGCTGGCTGATTGAAATCAAGCTTGCGGAGACGGACGCAGTCAATACGCTGCTCAGTGCATCTGAGTACGAACAGCAGGTAGGCTAAAGGAAGAGGTCATTCGGCCGGGTTGTTGGGAGACAACGCTCCGCCGAAGGGCTGCAACCGGAACTGCCAGGTAGTTCCGGACGACATGCGTGGTCTGCAGGGGGGACACCTGCAGCGAATGAGGAGGACTCAATGTTTGGGCACGAACGGAACGACACCGGTTACGGCACGGGTGGAGTGAAAGCTTCGGAGACCACGTCGATCAACCTCACTCCGGTGCGCGACGAACCCACCTTCACCCCCAAGCTCTCGGCCGAGGAGCGGGCCGCTGTTGAGGCCCTGCCCTTTGGTTCGGCCCTGCTGGTCGCACACAGCGGACCGAACACGGGCGCGCGCTTCCTGCTGGACTCGGACGTCACGACGGCAGGCCGCCACCCGGACGCCGACATCTTCCTTGACGACGTCACGGTCTCGCGCCGCCACGTCGAATTCCGGCGCACGGCCCGCAGCTTTGAAGTCGTGGATACCGGAAGCCTGAACGGCACGTACGTGAACCACGACCGGGTCGACAGCGTGGAGTTGAAGAGCGGAAACGAAGTGCAGATCGGCAAATTCCGCCTCACTTTCTACCTGAGCCCTGCCCGCCCAGCAGGCAACGTCTGATTTCGGGGTAGCTGCCTGTGGCAATGGCACAAGCGGAACGGCGGGGCCCGCAGGTCCTGAACATCGGGGAAGTCCTGGCTCAGCTCAGCGACGACTTCCCCGCCATGACTGCGTCGAAAATCAGGTTCCTTGAGGAAAAGGGACTCATCAACCCGCAACGGACGCCGGCAGGTTACCGGCAGTACTCCGAGAGCGACGTCGAACGCCTGCGCTTCGTCCTCGCCCTCCAGCGGGACCAATACCTGCCCCTGAAGGTCATCAAGGACTACCTTGATGCAATCGACCGCGGCGAACGCCCGGACAACCTGCCGGCCGGCGTCACGGTTTCTCCGCGGGTCGTCTCCGAGGAACTCGCCTCCGAGCTGCACAACCGGGTGCGGCGGCTGAGTGAAGAGCAACTCCGGACGGAGTCCGGCGCCAGCGTCCCGCTGCTGGAGTCACTCCTGAGCTTCGGCCTGATCGGGCACGTCAACGGCAAATTCGACGAGCACGCCCTCCAGGTGGCGCGCGCCTGCGTGCAGCTGGAGAGCCACGGCCTTGAACCCCGGCACCTGAGGCCCTTCCAGGCGGCCGCCGAACGCGAGTTCGGGCTGGTGGAACGCGCGGTGGCCACACTGACTTCACGCAAGGATGCCGCCTCCCATGCGCGTGCCGCCGAGGCGGCCCGCGAAATCAGCGACCTCTGCCTGTCGCTGCACCGGGCCCTGGTCCAGGACCGCATCTCAAGGATGGACATCTGATGATTGAGGTGGAGATTGTCGGCGTGCGGATTGAGTTGCCGTCGAACCAGCCGCTCGTCCTGCTCAAGGAAATGCACGGGGAGCGCCATGTGCCGATCTGGATCGGCACCCCGGAGGCCAGCGCCATCGCCCTGGCCCAGCAGGGCGTGGTCCCGCCCCGGCCGATGACCCATGACCTGCTGGTGGATGTCGTCGAATCCCTCGGCCACACGATCGTCAGCGTCAACATCGTGGCGGTGGAGGACAACATCTTCTACGGTCAGCTGCAATTCGACGACGGCACCACGGTGAGCTCGAGGGCCTCCGATGCCCTCGCGCTTGCGCTGCGCGCCAAGTGCCGCATCTGGTGCGCCGATGCGGTCATGGAGGAGGCCGGCGTCCGGATCACCGAACACGACGAGGGCGATGACTCCCAGCCGGGACCCGCCGTCGATGAGGAAGGCGAGCTGCGGCGGTTCCGTGAGTTCCTCGACGACGTCGAGCCGGAGGATTTCGGCGGCTAAGGTCACGTTAAGGTTAAAGTTGAGGATGAAAGTTTCGACACGCGCCGCCAATACCGCCAGCATCTTTGACCTTGGGCCCCCGCAGGCCTAACGTCGGAGGTACAAGTTCCCATTGCATACGACAGCCGCGCAAGTCACACTGGTAAGTGCAGCCCCGGCCAAATTACACCAATGAATTTAGCTCGCTGACACTGGCTTGTTCAGCTGGCTGTCGCTGCAACTTCCCCCAGGGAGCTCATGACAAGGAGGATCCACGTGAGTCCGAAAGGCGAAGCAGGCGAGCTCAAGCCGGCCTCGACGGCTGGTGTTGCTCTGCCCGCCAGCGGGGCCCAGGGCCTGCTGTTCACCGAGGATCTTCCGGTCTTGGACGAGGATGCCGGCTACCGCGGCCCCACCGCGTGCAAGGCAGCGGGCATCACCTACCGCCAGCTCGACTACTGGGCACGCACGGGGCTCGTGGAACCGGCTGTCCGCGGCGCCGCCGGTTCAGGCTCCCAGCGGCTTTACGGCTTCCGCGACATCCTGGTCCTCAAGGTCGTCAAGCGGTTGCTCGACACGGGCGTCTCACTGCAGCAGATCCGCACGGCCGTGGAGCACCTCCGGGAACGCGGCGTCGAGGACCTCGCCCAGATCACGCTCATGAGCGACGGCGCGAGCGTCTACGAGTGCACCTCGGCGGACGAGGTCATTGACCTCGTGCAGGGCGGCCAGGGCGTTTTCGGTATCGCCGTCGGCCGTGTCTGGCGTGAAGTCGAAGGCAGCCTCGCGGCCCTTCCGAGCGAACACGCCTCGGACCAGTCGTTCCCCGACGACGAACTCAGCAAGCGCCGCGCTGTCCGCAAGATCGGCTAGCGCGGGCCCCGATACTTACAGCGCCAACACCCCGGCGCCCGATGGCTCAGGAGAAGGCCGCCTTCCCGCAGGGGAGGCGGCCTTCTTGCGTCCTGCTATTGTCGTGCGGCCTATTGTCGTGCCGCCTATTGTCGTGCCGCGCAGCGCCGGCCGGCGGACTTCGTGCTTAGCGCTGGCTGCGGTCCCGGCGGCCGGCGGCCGAGTTCTGGCCGTTGGCCTGCAACAGATTCGCCAGGAGGGCATCGAACAACGCGGCGGCGTTCTTGGCCGAATCTCCGGGCCAGGAGTGGATGGAATGGGCGGCACCCTGGATCTGCTGCCAGTTGGCCTGCTCGGGGATGTGCGGGGTCAGCAGCAGTTCACCGAACATGGACTGCATCTCGGACAGGCGGAAGGTGTGTTCTGCGGACCCGCTGCGCACCCGGTTGGCCACGATCCCCGCGGGGGACAGGCTGGGGGCGAATTCCTTGCGGAAAAGCTGGATGGCGCGCATGGTGCGCTCCGTGCCGGCCACGGAGAAGAGCCCGGGTTCGGCCACCAAGGTCACCTTGTCACTTGCGGACCACGCCATCCTGGTGAGTCCGTTGAGTGAGGGCGGGCAGTCCACCAAAACCAGTTCGTAGTCTTGCGCGCCGGCCAGCACCGCGGAGAGCCGGCGCAGGTCGCGGCGGCCGAGATCGGGGCGGTCGTAGATGCCGGTGTAGGCCGAGCCCACGGCCACATCAAGAATGGATGCCCCAGCGCCGGACGGGGAGGCGCCGTGCGGGACGGCACGCTCCAGCCACCCGCTGGGCACGACATTGTCCGCCAGGCGTGCCCGCCGCGGCGCCTTGAGCATCCGGCCGATGTCGAGCTGGTCCGCCGGCCGGACCCCCAGTGCGGTGCTCGCATCCGCGTGCGGGTCAAGGTCGACGACGAGAGTCGGGATGCCGGCGGCCAGTGCCGCGGAGGCCAACCCGGTGGTGATGGATGTCTTGCCGACACCGCCTTTGAGGCTGCTGATGCTGACTACTTGCACTTGAAAAACCAATACCTAACGCCGGTTGCCGGGACGGGGTCGTGCCGGCTCCTGCGTTCTCCGGAACCGGGGCGTGCATGCGCCACCCACCCACTCATCATATGTTGATGCTCCGGCGATTCCCGCCTCCTCCGGTGCGGGGGCGGCAGAAGCCACAGAACCTCTGCCGGGCTTCCGTGCCGGCCCTGCCCATTGCGGCGGAGATGACGGATAATGCTGTGATGGTCGCCACAATAATTTGTGTTTGCCCTTCCCGGTCTTAGACACTGTGAGCACTTACCGATACGCCCGCGATGATGCAGGAGAAGCATGTTTTCCAAGATTCTGGTGGCCAACCGCGGCGAAATCGCGATCCGTGCCTTCCGCGCAAGCTACGAGCTAGGTGCCAAGACTGTCGCCGTGTTCCCCCACGAGGACCGGAACTCGATCCACCGGCAGAAGGCCGACGAGGCGTATCTGATCGGCGTGGAGGGGCACCCGGTCCGGGCCTACCTGGACGTCGACGAAGTCGTGCGGGTGGCCAAGGAAGCCGGGGCTGATGCCATCTATCCCGGTTATGGCTTCCTGTCCGAGAATCCGCGCCTGGCGCGGGCGGCCAAGGAAGCGGGGATCACTTTCGTGGGCCCCCCGGCCGAGGTGCTGGAACTTGCCGGCAACAAGGTCGCTGCCCTTGAGGCCGCCCGCAAGGCCGGTGTTCCGGTGCTGAAGTCCAGCCCGCCGTCGAAAGACGTCGACGAACTCATCGCCGCCGCGGATGAGATCGGCTTTCCCATCTTCGCCAAGGCTGTCGCCGGCGGCGGTGGCCGAGGCATGCGGCGCGTGGATACCCGGGAGGCCCTGCCTGAGGCCCTGCAGGCCGCCATGCGCGAGGCCGACGCCGCGTTCGGCGATCCCACCATGTTCCTGGAGCAGGCGGTCCTGCGTCCCCGCCACATCGAAGTGCAGATCCTGGCCGACGCCGAGGGCAACGTCATGCATTTGTTCGAACGTGACTGTTCCATCCAGCGCCGCCACCAGAAGGTCATCGAGATCGCGCCGGCACCGAACCTCGACGAGGGTATCCGGCAGGCGCTCTACCGCGACGCGGTGAAGTTCGCCAAGGCACTGAACTACGTCAACGCCGGCACCGTGGAGTTCCTCGTCGATACCGTCGGGGAGCGCGCCGGCCAGCACGTCTTCATCGAGATGAACCCCCGGATCCAGGTGGAGCACACCGTGACCGAGGAAGTCACCGACGTCGACCTCGTCCAGGCGCAGCTGCGCATCGCCGCCGGGGAGACCCTCGCGG
>JAODMV010000363.1 GCA_025464875.1 Arthrobacter sp.
GATACGCCGGGTTCTGTGTTCCCGCGCCGTTACCGGCACGGGAGTAGCGACCATCCATCTACGGACGCCGTTGCCGACGCCCTCCAGCGGCCTACCCGGACACTCGGGCGAGCAGCCCTCAAACGTGTCCTGTCTGGCCTTGCTCCGGGTGGGGTTTACCTAGCCTTCCCGGTCACCCGGGAAGCTGGTGGTCTCTTACACCACCGTTTCACCCTTACCTGCCCTGCTGCCGGTGCGAGCACCCGCTGCAGGCAGGCGGTCTATTCTCTGTGGCACTGGCCTGCGGGTTACCCCGAGTGGGCGTTACCCACCACCCTGCTCTACGGAGCCCGGACGTTCCTCGAGCCACTTGCGTGGCGCGCGGCCGCCTGGTCAACCCATCCGCAGTCCATTCTACGGGCTCCACGGGAAACTCCCGGCGACACCGCCGCCGCCCGCGCCTATCATCGGGGAATGGATGAGTCCGCACTGACCCGCCGCCGGCTTCTGCAGCTTGCGGCGGCGGGCCTGGGCGCGGCCGGCCTGGCCGCTTGCGCCGGCAGCACCGCGCCGCCCTCCCCCGGCACGACGACGGCGGCGGAGGCCTCTCCCCCGGCGCCGGTGCTCCCTGCGGCTCCCCTGACGGTCGCCAGCCGTGCGGGGTCGTTCGTTTCGGCTTTCCGCCCGGGCGTCGCGAGCAACTGGTCGCTCGCAGCACCGGAAGTGCCGTCCGGGGGCAGGCAGCCGCAGTTGCCCGTGGCGGTTTTCCTGCACGGACTCGGCGGAAGCCATCGCGCCCTGCTCGAAGACCTGGCAGCCCAGGAGGCGCTCCAGCGCCACATCGACGCCGGCGGCGCACCGTTTGCCATTGCCGCCGTCGACGGAGGGAACACGTGGTGGCATTCCCGCGCGGACGGAAGCGACACGCAGTCGATGCTGGTGAGAGAGTTCGTCCCCTTGCTCGGCAGCCAGGGATTCGACCTCGGCAGGGTCGGGCTCTTCGGCTTCTCGATGGGAGGCTTCGGATCGCTGCTGCTCGCCTCCCAGGGCAGGCTGCCGGGGCTGCGGGCCGTGGCCGCCATGAGCCCCGCGGTCTGGGGCCGGTACGACGAGCGGATGGAAAGCGCGTTCGACGGTCCGGCGGACTTCGCGGCCAATGACGTGTTTGCGCTGCGGCCGAGGCTTGCCGCCCTGCCGAAGAGGGTTGATTGCGGCAGCCAGGACGAACTCCTCGCCACGGTGCGCGAGTACGTGCGGGAACTCCCGGGCGAGGTCGAGGGCGGCTTCCAGCCCGGCGGCCACGACTCCGCCTACTTGCGCTCGATCCTGCCCGAGGTGTTTTCCTTCCTGGGCCGGCACCTCGCCTGAACGCCTGACCCCCGGCATCTCCACGGGCGGCCGCCGGTAAGATCGTACGGTGCTGATTCTGCTGCCGCCCTCCGAAGGCAAGACCCCCGCTGTTGGCGGCGACGCCGTCGACTGGACCTCCCTGAGCTTCCCCGGACTCAACAGCTACCGGGCCAAGGTGCTCGACGCCCTCGGCACGGTCAGCGCCCATGAGGACGCCCTGGCGCTCCTCGGCGTCGGGGCATCGCTGACGGCCGACGTCGAACGCAACACGCGGTTGCACGCCGAACCGGCGGCGCCTGCCCACCAGATCTACTCCGGGGTGCTGTACGACGCGCTCGGCTACGACACCCTGACGGCGGCGCAGCGGAAGAAAGCGGACGAGTCCGTGCTGGTCATTTCCGCGCTCTGGGGGGTGCTCCGCTTCGCGGACCGGGTGCCTGCCTACCGGCTGTCGATGGGGACGGCGCTGCCCGACGTCGGACGCCTGGCGTCCTTCTGGAAGCCGCAGCTGAACGTGGCCCTCGCCGCGGCCACGGCGGGTGAGCTCCTGGTGGACTGCCGCTCCAGCACCTACGCCGCGGCGTGGACTCCGCCGCCGCCGCAGACGGTGGCCGTGAACGTCTTCACCGAGGTCAACGGGGCGCGCAAGGTGGTCAGCCACTTCGCCAAGCACACCCGCGGCGAGCTGGCACGGCACCTGCTGAGCCGCCGCGGCAAGGCCCCCCAGACGCCCGCCCAACTGCAGAAGGCGGCCGCCGAGAAGTGGACGGCGGAGCTCGTCGAGGGCACGGCACGGAAGCCGCGCGCCCTGAACATCATTCTGCCCGGCTAGCCAGCGGCTGTTGCCGTCTAGGGCGCCTAGGGCGCCTTAGACGGCGACAAGGACCGGCCGGCCCGGGCGCAAGCGGCCTAGGCCCACTCGGCGGAGCGGACCAGGATGCAGCCGGAGTCGGGGCAGAACACGATCTCATCCTCGGCCGCGGCCTTGATCTCGGCCAGGTCGCCCGGGCTGAGCTGCATGCCGGAGCCCTCCGAGGTTCCGTGGAACAGCCGCGCCGCGCCCACGCCCCGCTTGGCGAGCGTCTTCTCGTAGATCGCGAGCATTCCCGCGTCCAGGTCCAGGGCAAATTCCGCGCGGCGGCCGCGCACCACGGTGGCCTCCGCGGCGATCTCGGCCAGGGCCTCGTCCAGTTCGGCGCGGATGGCGCCGAAGGAGCCCTGGATGTCATCGACAATCTGCTGCTGGGCGCTCTGGCGCAGGCGGAGGGAGTCCAGCCGTTCCATCACTTCGAGTTCGACGTCCTCGAGGTCGGAGCGGCGCTTGTTGAGGGAAACAAGGTCGCGCTGCAGGGCCACCAGGTCCTTGGACAGGCCGGTGCCGCTGTTCAACCTGGCTTCGTCGCGTTCGATCCGGGAAACCACCTGCTCCACGTCCGCCTCGGCGCGCTTTAGTTCGAGTTCGGCGTCGTGGACGGCCATCTTCGCGGCACCGAGTTCGCCGCTGGCCACGCTGAGGGCGGCCTCGAGATCGGTGATCCGGGAATCGCTTTCAAGGCTGCGGCGGCGGTTGGACAGGGACTTGAGCCTGGCATCGAGTCCTTGCAATTCGAGCAACTTCAACTGTTCCGCCGGTGCTGCCTTGGCCACTATTACCTCCGCTTGATTCTTACCGGCCGGAGCCGGGCACCTTACCGGCACTCCCTAGACTCTAGTCCCCGCCCGGAGTCAGAATGAAGTCCCACGGGTCGCTGTTGGTGGTGCTGACCCGGATCTCCACCTCGTGCCCCTGATCGCTGAGCACGTTTCCGAGCGCTTCGGCGGCTGCGGGCAGCCACAGCCACTCGCTGGCGAAGTGTGAAACGTCGATCAGGTAAGGCCGGTCGTTGACGGCAGCCTCCCGGGCTTCCGACGCCGGGTGGTGCCGCAGATCCGCCGTCAGGTAGACGTCCGCGTTGCTGGCCCGGACCTCAGCGAAGAGGGAGTCCCCGGCGCCCCCGCACACGGCGACCCGGCGCACCAGCCCGTCCCGGTCCCCCGCCACCCGCACCCCGCCGGCCACGGAGGGCAGGATGCCGAAGACGCGCGCGGCGAAGTCGCCCAGGGTCAGGACGTCCGCGAGGTCTCCGACCCGTCCGATGCCTTCCTCCGGCAGCCCGTCTGCGGCCGGGGTCAGCGGGGCCACATCCTGCAGGCCGAGCGCGTCAGCCAGGACATCCGAGACCCCGCCGACCGCGGAGTCACCGTTGGTGTGCACCGTCAGCAGCGCGGTCCCGGATTCGATCAGGCGGTGCACCGCCTTGCCCTTGGCCGTGTTTGCCGCGACCGAGGTCACCCCCTTGAGCAGCAAGGGATGGTGCGCGATGACCAGCTCCGCACCCCACTCGATCGCCTCCTCGATCACCTCGATCGTGGGGTCAACGGCGAAAAGGATCTTGGTCACCGCGGCGGACGGATGGCCTGCCACGAGGCCAACCTCATCCCATTCCTCGGCGAGCGATGCGGGCCAGAGTTCCTCCGCCGCGAGCAGGATCATGCCCAGCGTGGCGGAGTCTGAACGCTCCTCCGTGCCTGAGGCGGCGCCGTCGGCAGTGCCGGTGGCAGCGCCAGCTACAGCGTCCGTGGCAGCGTCGAAGGCAGTGTCGAAGGCAGTGTCATCACCGGTGGCGGTGTCCGCTGAAACGTCCGGATTCACAGGTTTCATACCCTCAGTTTTACCCTATCGGGTGGCCTTCCCCGCCCCGGGCGACCCCGGATTCATCCGGTCCGGGAATCATCGGGGCGGTTCAACCATTGAAGAGAGCATGAGAACTTTTGTCCTCGGCGGAGGCTGCTTCTGGTGCCTCGACGCCGTCTACCAGATAACCAAGGGTGTCAGCTCGGTCGTTTCCGGCTACACCGGAGGCCACGACCGCAACCCCGACTACTACTCCGTGTGCTCCGGAACCACCGGACACGCCGAGGTGGTGGCGGTGACATTCGACGAGGACGTGATTCCGGCGGACGTCATCCTGGACATGTTCTTCGCCCTCCACGATCCCACCACGCTGAACCGGCAGGGATACGACGTCGGAACCCAGTACCGCTCCGCGATGTTCTATGAAACCACCGAGGAGAAGATCCTGTTCGAGGAGGCGATCGAGCGGAACCAGGCGCTGTGGCCGCACCGGATCGTGACCGAGGTGAGCCGGCTGCCCGAGTTCCACGTGGCGGAGGATTTCCACCAGGACTATTACGCGAAGTATCCCGAGCAGGGCTACTGCCAGGTGATTATCAATCCGAAGCTGGCGAAGGCCCGGAAATATTACTCTGCATGGCTAAATGCTTAGCGAGCGGCCTTGCGCCCTCGTTAGGCTGACCTCAATATTCGCTGTTCAGATAACTCTTTAGAGATAGGCACAACTACATGGCACGGATCTACGACGACGTTACCCAGCTGATCGGCGGCACCCCGCTGGTAAGGCTCAACCGGCTGACTGAGGGCCTTGACGCGCAGGTTGCCGTCAAGCTTGAGTTCTACAACCCGGCCAACAGCGTAAAGGACCGTATCGGCGTCGCGATCGTTGACGCAGCCGAGAAGTCCGGTGCCCTCAAGCCCGGCGGCACCATCGTCGAAGGTACTTCCGGCAATACCGGCATCGCGCTGGCCATGGTGGGCGCCGCCCGCGGCTACAAGGTCATCCTGACCATGCCCGAGACCATGTCCACCGAACGCCGCGTCATGCTCCGTGCCTACGGTGCCGAGATCGTGCTGACCC
>JAODMV010000389.1 GCA_025464875.1 Arthrobacter sp.
CACGACGCTGTCAGGGCAATCTACTAGGCTGGTGGGGTGAGGATTGACCTGCATGCCCACTCGAATGTTTCAGACGGCACCCAAGCGCCGGCCGACGTCGTTGCTGCCGCCGCAGAGGCGGGGCTCGACGTCATCGCCTTGACCGACCATGACTCCACCGACGGCTGGGCCGAGGCCACCCTGGCCGCGCGGGACCGCGGCGTCGCCCTGGTGCCGGGAATGGAAGTCTCCTGCCGCACGGTGGAGGGCATCAGCGTCCACGTGCTCAGCTACCTGCATGACCCGGCCCATCCCGGGCTGCTGGAGGAAATCACCAAGGCCAAGGACGCGCGCCACACCAGGGCGCAGAGGATGGTCAGCCTGCTGGCCGAGGACTACCCGCTGACCTGGGACGACGTGATCCACCATGTGGCCCCCGGAGCCACCCTGGGCCGGCCGCACATCGCCGACGCGCTGGTCGCCGCGGGGGTGGTCGAGGACCGGTCGGAGGCCTTCAGCGCGATCCTCACCTCCCGCTCCCGGTACTTCGTGCAGCACTACGCACCGGACCCGGCGCTCGCCGTCGGACTGGTCCGGGCGGCGGGCGGCGTTCCGGTCTTCGCCCATCCGGTCGCGTCCGCCCGCGGACGGATCGTGGGGGAGCAAACCTACCGGGAAATGATCGACGCCGGGCTGGCCGGCCTGGAGATCTACCACCGTGACAACCCCGAGGAGGGCCGTGAGTTCCTCCGCCGCCTCGCGGAACGGCACGGCCTGCTGGTGACCGGTTCCTCCGATTTCCACGGCGCCGGGAAGCCTAACGTGCTGGGCGAGAACCTCACAACACCGGAGATGTTTGCCCGAATCGAGGAATTGGGCAGCGGCACCTCGGTCATCCGCTGACCCCACCGGCCTGCCAAAGCTGGTGCAGCGGGCGCACGACGACTGCTACCGGTCAGTTGGGCGGAAACGCGGCGAACATGGCGTGCGGAGCGAGGCGTTTGGCCATGACATCGATGGCCGGCTGGTTCTGGTCCACGCAGACGAACTTCCGCCCGAGTTTCGCCGCCACCGCCCCGAGGGTCCCGGAACCGGCGAAAAAGTCCAGGCACCAGTCGCCGGGGCGGCTCGAGGCCGACACGACGCGACGGATCAGGCCCTCGGGTTTCTGCGTCGGGTAGCCCGTCTTCTCCCGCCCGGTGGGGGACACGATGGTGTGCCACCAGACGTCGGTGGGGAGCTTGCCGAGTTCGCGTTTGGCCGGAGTGACGAGCCCCGGAGCCATGTACGGCTCCCGGTCCACCTCGACGCTGTCGAAGTGGTATTTGCTCGGGTTTTTGACGTACACGAGGATGTTGTCGTGCTTGGTGGGCCAGCGGTATTTGGCACGGGCGCCGTAGTCGTAGGCCCAGATGATCTCGTTCAGGAAGCACTCCCGGCCGAAGATGGCGTCCAGCATGACCTTGGCGTAGTGGACTTCCCGGTAATCCAGGTGCAGGTACAGGGTGCCGTCGTCGGCGAGCAGCCGCCAGGCCTCGACCAGCCGCGGCTCCAGGAAGGACCAGTAGTCGCTGAACGCGTCGTCGTAGCTGTGCAGCGCGCCCTTGATGGTGTCGTAGGACCGGCCCTTGAAACCGACCCGGTCGCCCTCGCCGCCGGCGTTGAGCACCATCTTGGTTTCCTGGCGCCGCTGCACCCGACCCGTGTTGAAGGGAGGGTCCACATAGATCAGTGTGAAGGCGCCGTCCGGCAGCGTGGGGAGGTACTCCGCGTTGTCCGCGTGTACCACCAGGTTGCTGCCGTCCGGCGCCCAGACGGTGTCAGTCATGGAGGGGTTTAGGCCTCGGCATTGCTCGGGCGGGAGGTGCCCTGCTGCGCGTCGCCGGCCACCACTTCGCCGTTGTGGCGGCGGGTGCGGGTCCGGCGACGGGCGCGGGTGGCCCGGTCGACCTCGGTCGGTGCCTTGGCGGTGGCCTTCGCCGCCGACGCCGCTTCCGGTGCCGGCGCGCTCGTGGCTTCAGCCTCGGAGGTCCGACGACGGCGGTCTCCCGACCGTCCGCTGTCGCGTCCGCCGCCTTCCCGTCCGCCGCCGGTGTCGCCGCTGCGGCGGGCGGTGCGGGTGCCGGAGCGTCCGCCACCGGCGTTGCTTCCGCTGCCGCGGGCGCTGTCCCGTCCGGCGTCCCGTCCGCTGGAGCCGGTGTTCTTCTTGCCGGTCTCGCCCAGGTCCTCGAGGACTTCGGCGTCGACGCCGGCCAGCACGCGCTTGTTGCGGGGCAGGCGGCCCTTGGTTCCCGCGGGAATGTCGAGTTCCTCGTAGAGGTGCGGCGAGGAGGAGTAGGTTTCCACGGGCTCGGGGACGCTCAGGCCCAGGGCCTTGTTGATCAGGCCCCAGCGGGGCATGTCGTCCCAGTCGACGAAGGTCACGGCAGTGCCCTTGTTGCCGGCGCGGCCGGTGCGGCCCACGCGGTGCAGGTAGATCTTTTCGTCTTCGACGCACTGGTAGTTGATGACATGGGTGACGTCGTCGACGTCGATGCCGCGGGCGGCCACGTCGGTGGCCACGAGGACGTCGACCTTGTTGTTGCGGAAGGCACGCAGCGCCTGCTCGCGGGCGCCCTGGCCCAGGTCGCCGTGGATGGCGGCGGCGGCGAAGCCGCGGTCCACGAGTTCCTCGGAAACCTTTGCGGCGGTGCGCTTGGTCTTGGTGAAGATGATGGTGCGGCCGCGGCCGCGGGCCTGCAGGATGCGGGCAACGACCTCGATCTTGTCCATGCTGTGGGCACGGTAGATCAGCTGGCGGATGTCGCGCTTGGTCAGGCCCTCGTCATCGGGGTCGGCAGCACGGATGTGGGTCGGCTTGGTCATGTAGCGGCGGGCCATGGCGACAACCGGTCCGGGCATGGTGGCCGAGAACAGCAGGGTCTGGCGGACGGCGGGGGTGCCGGCGATCAGGGTCTCGACGTCCGGGAGGAAGCCGAGGTCCAACATTTCGTCGGCCTCGTCGAGGATGACCATCTTGACGTTCTTGAGCACGAGGTGCTTCTGCTTGTAGAGGTCGATCAGGCGCCCCGGGGTGCCGACGACGACCTCGACGCCCTTCTGCAGCGCTTCGACCTGCGGCTCGTAGGCGCGGCCGCCGTAAATCGTGGTGATCCGGGCATTGCGCTTGCGGGCGGCGTTCTGCAGGTCGTTGGCGACCTGGACGGCGAGCTCGCGGGTGGGAACGATCACGAGGGCCTGCGGGGCGCCCGGCGCGGGCAGCGCGTCGTAGCCGGCATCGTCCGGCCCGATCACGCGCTGCAGCGCGGGGATGCCGAAGCCGAGGGTCTTGCCGGTGCCGGTCTTGGCCTGGCCGATGATGTCGTGGCCGCTCAGGGCGACGGGCAGCGTCATGGCCTGGATCGGGAAGGGGTGGGTGATGCCGGCGTCGGCAAGCGACTCGACAATGTCCGCGCGGACGTTGAAGTCGGCAAAGGTCTTCTCTTCAATCTCGTGCGGCTTTTCGTCCGAGATGATGGTCTCTTCCGGCTCGAGCGTTTCCGTGCCGGATTCGTCGGTCAGCAGTTGGTGCGTGTGCAATTCACTCACAGGGGAGTTTCCTTATTCATTTGGGCATTGACGCCGCTTGCTCAACGGGGCCGACCAGGGAGGGCCGTTCCGGAGCACGCTCAGGCGTGCAAGCAAATCCAGTGGAAGCCGATCGCGGGCTATCTAAATGCTGGCACTGGGGACCAGCGGGTGTGTCTCAAGATCGCGTAGGGGCGGGCTTGTTGAATTCGAAAATCATTGAAATCAACGACCGGGCATCCATTTCTACCTCTCCAGTCTAGCTGTACGCTGCACGGAACCTCGACTGGAGCCGCAATCGGATGACGGGAAGGTGCGGCCCGTCAGTCGACGAGCTCCAGCCGGACCTCTCGCGTGACGATGTCCGAAGACACGATCCGGACCCGCACCTGGGTGCCGGGTTCCAGCTCGCCGGGGCACCGGGCGGTCACCGCGGGCTCGGAGATCTGGACGATTCCGGAGGGGCCGCTGCCGTTGCCATTGGAAGTCTGCTTGCCGTTGCCGTTGGCTTTTCCGACCGTCCCGCCGTTGCCGTTCTTTGTGGGTTTGGATCCGGAGATGACGACGGCGTCGAATTCCTGGCCGATGCGGTTGATCAGCAGCGCCGCCTCGACCGTGTCCAGCGACAGCCGCTCCAGCCGGGCCGCCAGCTGGTCCGAGGACGCCATGATCCCGGGCAGGGAGGGGAGCGCTTCGCGGGCCCAGGCCGGGACGTCGGCGCCGTTGCTGAGCGCCTCGCAGATGACCAGCACGAAGCGGTCAATCAGCCGCCGCAGCGGGGCGGTGGAATGCGCGTAGGCGGCGCCGATGGCGGACTGGACGGCTGCGTCGGGCACGGCCCCGTCGAAGGGCGTGTAGCCGGCCCCCCGGAACAGCATCCCGGCCGCATGCACGATCGCCAACTGCCGGGGGTCCATGGGGTCAAGGGTGCGCAGGTACTCGCCGTAACTCATCTCCCCGTCCCAGGGCTTGCCGAGGGCGTGGGTCTGGCGGTGGAAGTGCCGCAGCGAGCTTTCGTCCGGGGCCGGCATGGTCCGCAGGATGCCGACCTTGCCTTCGAGCATCAGTTCCGCGGCCGCGATACCCGTCATCAGCGAAATCTGGGCATTCCAGTCCTCCACCGGCAGCGGCGGCGCCGCGACGATCCGGTAGCCGCCGTCGGGCAGCTGTTGGATTTCCTGCTCGGGCATGTTCAGGCTCGCGCCGCCGCGGAGGCGTTCCAGCTCCACCCGCTTGATGCCGACTTCCTTGAGCAGCTGCAGCACGGGCGCCGCGGTGCCGGCGTCGAGCTCGGCCTGCACGCCCTTGTAGTTGAGCTTGGCCCGGCTGCGGACCTGCGCCCGGCGCACGAGCACGGTGGTCACCTGCGCGGCGGCATCGAGCGTGAACTCCCAGACATACGCGGCGCACAGCTGCCCGGGCAGCAGGCTGCCGGCGGCTTCGCTGATGACTTCCGGATGCAGCGGGATCCGGCCGTCCGGGGTGTAGAAGGTCTGCCCGCGGCGGCGGGTTTCGGCGTCGAGCGCGCCGCCCGGGGCCACAAAGGAGGGCACGTCGGCGATGGCGTAGAACACCTTGTATCCCGTGCCGGAACGCGCGATGAACAGGGCCTGGTCCAGGTCGGTGGAGGATGCCGGATCGATGGTCACGAACTCCACATCCGTGAGGTCCAGCGCCGGCAGTTCATGGCCGGCTACCGCGGCCTCAGCATCACGGAGCACCTCCGCGGGAAACGGGCCCGGCAGTTCCAGAGTGGTGCGCAGTGCCTTGAGCGCCCCGGCAAGGTGGTTCTGTTGCTGGTGGACGCCCGGGGCCAGGCGATGAAGGGACACGAAAATCAGGTTAGTCCCATTTGCGCGATTAGTCTTGGACCATGAGCGCACCCCCGGCCGATCCTGCCCGCTACAACAGCTTTCTTCCGGATCTGCTCGGTGTGATGGCTTACGGAGAGCTCTCGGCCTTCGAACGGCTCTCCTCCGACGCCCGGTATTCGCCCACGCTGCACGACCGCGCGGCGCTGGGCAAGGTCGCGGTCATCGAGTTCGGGCACTTCGAGCTTGTCTGCGCCGTGCTCGAGGAGATGGGCCTCGACCCGGAGCGGGCCATGCTGCCGTTCCAGCCGTCGGTGGACTCTTTCCATGAGCGCACCCGCCCGGCCGACTGGCACGAATCGCTGATGAAGGCCTACGTCATCGACACGGTCTCCGCCGATTTCTACCGCGCGATCGCCCGCCACATCGACGCTGGGACCCGGGAGCTGATCGAACGGATCCAATCCGCCGAGGAGGCGACGGCCGTGCTGCGGCAGCTCCTCAAGGCGGCCCTGGCCGGTGACCCGCGGCTGGCTTCCCGGCTGTCCCTGTGGGGGAGGCGCCTGCTGGGCGAAGCCCTGACGCAGGCGCGGCGGCTGAGCCTCGAGCACGCGTTTCTCGGCGGGCGGATCGGCGCGGACGAGGCCCGCGCCAGGGAACTGGTCGGCGGGCTGGCGGCCGAGCTCGCGGCCAGCCACTCCCGCCGGATGTCCGCGCTGGGGTTGAGCGGCTAGCTCCGCTGCCTGTCAGGCTTCCACGGCGTCGAGCGCGGCCAGCAGGGCGCGGGCGGCCTCGGCGGGATCATCGGCATCGGTGATGGCCCGGACCACGACGATCCGCCGGGCGCCGGCCTCGACCACCTGCTCGACATTGCCCAAGTCGATCCCGCCGATCGCGAACCAAGGCACGGCGCCCTCGACCTCGCCGTCCCCCCCAGCCGCACCCCGGCGGACCGCCTGGGCGGCGTGGCGCACCAGGTCCAGCCCGACGGCGGCGCGCCCCGGCTTGGTGGGGGTGGCCCACACCGGCCCGACACAGAAATAGTCCAGTCCGTTGCGCCCCTGCGAGGCCGCAAGGGCAGCATCCACCTGCTCCGGGCTGTGGGTGGACAGCCCTACCGCGGTGCCCTCGCCGAGGAAACTCCTGGCCGCGCCGAGCCGGATGTCCTTCTGCCCGATGTGGAACACCGGCGCCCCGGACAGGGAGGCGATGTCCGCCCGGTCATTGACGGCCCACAGCCTGCCGTGGCGGTGCGCTGTCTGGCGCAGCACCTCGAGCAGCTCAAGTTCCTCAGCCGCCTCCAGCGACTTGTCGCGGAGCTGGATGATGTCCACGCCGCCGGCAAATGCGGCGTCCAAGAAATCCTCGAAGTCGCCGCGCTCCGTGCGGGCATCCGTGCACAGGTACAGGCGGGCAGTGGTGGGGAGGGCATCCTGATTCATGAGACAAGACTAGTTCCTCTAAACTGGGCCAATACCGCGGGAGCCCGCTGCAGCCATTCCTGTGCTGCAAGGCTGAGAGGGCGTCAGAGCCGACCGCTTGACCTGATCCGGCTAGTACCGGCGTAGGGAAGGAATCCTTCATGGGCACACTCGTCAGTGCTGGCGACACAGCGGATGACACAGCTGACGGCGCCACGGACGTCACGGCCGACGTGGCCGTGATCGGCGGGGGGGTGATCGGCCACGGCATCGCCTGGGAGGCGAGCCGTTCGGGCCGTTCCGTCGCGCTGATCGACGACGCCCCCGGCAGCGGAGCCAGCTGGGCCGCGGCCGGCATGCTCGCCCCTGTCAGCGAACTGCACTACCAGGAGGAGGGGCTCCTGGAACTGATGCTCGAATCCTCCCGCTTGTGGCCGGACTTCGCCGCCGCCCTCGACGCCGACCCCGGGGACGGCCTCCCCGGCGGCGGGACGACCGGCACCGGGTACCTCACGACGCCGACACTCGCCGTCGGGGCCGACGCCGCCGACCGCCGCGCTCTCGTGGATCTCCGGGCCGTCCAGCAGGCCAGCGGCCTGTCGGTGGAGCCTCTGACCGTGCGTGAGGCGCGCGGGCGAGAGCCCTTGCTGAGCCCCGGGATTTCCTGTGCCTTTGACATCCCGGCGGATCACCAGGTGGACCCGCGCCGGCTGCTGGCCAGGATTGCCGCGCTGCTGGCAGGGGACGGCCGCAGCCGCGCCGTTCCCCGGCGCGCGGCCGGACTGCTCTGGACGGACGGACGCGTCAGCGGGGTCAGCCTCGCCGGCGGCGGCACGGTGCATGCCAACGAGACCATTGTGGCGAACGGGCTCGGCGCGGCGGGGCTCGGCGGCCTGCCGGCCGGGCTCAGGCTGCCGCTCCGCCCGGTCTACGGAGACATCCTCCGGCTGCGGGTGCCCGGCCACCTGCAGCCGCTGCTGAGCTCCACGGTGCGCGGACTGGTCCGGGGCATCCCCGTGTACATCGTGCCGCGGCAGGACGGCACCGTGGTGATCGGGGCGACCCAGCGCGAAGACGGCCCGTTTCCGGACACGGACGCGGAGATGGGGACCACACCCGGCGACCCGGCCGCGCACGCGGGCAGCATCGCCGTCTCCGCCGGCGGGGTCTATCAGTTGCTGCGGGACGCCCAGCAGCTGGTGCCGGCGGTGGCCGAGTTGGAACTGCTGGAGGTCACGGCCCGGGCCCGCCCCGGAACGCCGGATAACGCGCCGCTGCTGGGACGGGTGATGCGGCCCGGCCCGGACGGTGGGGACGTCCCCGGCCTGATCATCGCCACCGGGTTCTTCCGGCACGGGGTCCTGCTCACCCCGGCGGCCGCCGCCATCTGCCGGCTGCTGCTGGACGGCGGCGCGGATCCGCGCTGGGACGGCTTCCGTCCCGGGCGTTTCTCCCAGGCCCCAAAGTCTTGCAGCGTCCCGGCCGCTAGATGATGCCCGGTAACTGAGCACCACGGTAACGAACCCCCACAAGGAAGCAGCATGAACATCAGACTGAATGGCACGGAGCACAGCGTCGACGCCGGCGCCTCCGTCAGCACGCTGGTCAGCCAGCTCACCGGCCGGACCCTCGGCCCGGACGGACAGTCCGCCGACGGGCGGAAACTGGGCGTCGCGGTGGCCCGCAATTCAGAGGTGGTGCCGCGCAGCCAGTGGCATGGCACCGCGCTCGCCGAGGGCGACGACGTCGAGCTGGTCACGGCGGTACAAGGAGGATGAACGGCATGACGGACAGTACGCACGCCCAAGCGCAGGCTGGGCAGCCAAACCAGTCCGGCGATCATTTCATGGTCGACGGCGTCCAGCTGGGATCGCGCCTGATCATGGGCACCGGCGGGGCACCCAGCCTGGACGGACTGGGGGCGGCCCTCCTGGCGTCCGGGACGGAACTGACCACGGTGGCGATGCGCCGCTACTCGCCCGCCGAGACCGGTTCGCTCTTCCAGCTGCTCGTGGACCACAACATCAGGGTGCTGCCCAACACGGCGGGCTGTTTCACCGCCAAGGACGCGGTCCTGACCGCGGAACTGGCCAGGGAAGCGCTGGAGACGGACTGGGTGAAGCTCGAAGTCATCGCCGATGAGCACACCCTCCTGCCGGACGCCGTGGAGCTGGTGGACGCGACCGAACAGCTCGTGGGCCGCGGCTTCAAGGTTTTCGCCTACACCAACGACGACCCGGTGCTGGCCTTGCGGCTGGAAAACCTCGGAGCGACCGCGGTGATGCCGCTGGGGTCCCCGATCGGCACCGGCCTGGGCATTCTGAACCCGCACAACATCGAGCTGATTGTCTCGCGGGCGTCCGTGCCCGTGGTCCTGGACGCCGGGATCGGCACGGCCTCCGATGCCGCTTTGGCGATGGAGCTGGGCTGCGACGCGGTGCTGCTCGCGACGGCCGTGACCCGGGCGCAGAATCCGGCGCTGATGGGGGAGGCCTTCAAACACGCCGTCATCGCCGGTAGGCTGGCGAAAACGGCCGGCAGGATCCCGCGCCGCGAGCACGCCCTGGCATCGTCGGCGATGGAAGGCCGGGCCGAATTCCTCTGAGCCCGGCCGCTCCACGGTGACCGCCACTGTTCGGTCCACTCACCCAAGGAGCCTGCCATGGCAGCCGCGGAAGACATCCTCACCCGCCCCCAGATAAACGACGCCCTGGCCGGCCTCCCGGACTGGAGGTACCGCCTGGGCGGGCTGGTGACGGTGTACAAGGCGCCGACGCCGGCCGCGGCGCTGGAGCTGGTGGCCTCCGTCGGGCGCCTGGCCGAAGAGCAGAACCACCATCCGGACCTGGACTGGCGCTACAACAGGGTCTTCCTCCGGTTCAGTTCCCACGACGCCGGAACCGAGGTCACGCCGCGGGACATCAGGGCGGCGACGATGGTCAGCGCCGCGGCCGCGGACGCCGGCGCCAGCGCGGAACCCGGCCTGCACCGGACGGTGGAATTTGCGATCGACTCGGACGACCCGGCGGGGATTTCGGAGGTCTGGCGGCTAGCCCTGGGCTACCGCCAGGGCAGGTCCGGCGAGCTGGCCGACCCGTACGGGCGCGGCCCCGGGCTCTGGTTCCAGAAGACGGCGACGCCGGCCGCCAACCGCATCCATCTCGACATTCACCGAAGCAAGGCCGAATCCGGTCCGGCGCTCGAAAAGACGGCGGCCACCGGGGCCTTAATGAACCGTGACCACGCACCCGGCTGGGTGGTGGTCACGGATACGCAGGGAAACCGCTTGTGCCTCTGCACCGAAGAAGGCCACGGGCCCGCCCTCGCGGAGGACTAGCTCCCCGGAGCGGAGGACCAGGTCCCCGGAGGCATAACCGAGCCGGGAGGCCTCCGCGGGCTAGAGCCTCAGGACGGCGGTGAGCCGGGCCGTGTCGTGCCGGGTGCGGCTCCGGCCCAGAAACCACACGACTGCCACGGCCGCGGCCGTGCCCAGCACCACCGGTAGGACCCACGGAATCCAGGTCAGGCCCGGCTGGTAGCCGAAGCCTGCCGCCATGAAGATGATCCAGCTCAGCATCCCGACGGCGAGGGCGACACCGGCAGGGACACTGATTCCATACTTGGTGTGCCGCTTGTCATTGGCCCAGACCACGAAACCCGCGGCGACGGCCACGATGGCGACCACAATCAGGGAAAGCATTCGGACACCTTATCTTCGTGCGGGGGCGGCGGGATACGGGGACGGCTGCGGCTAGAGGGCGCCGAAACCGACGCGGCGCACTTCTTCCGCCCCGATTTCGACGTAGCCGAGAACGTTGGCGGGAACGATGATCTGGCGTCCCTTGTCATCGGTCAGGCGGAGCTCGGTGCCCTTGGAAATGGCCTCTCCGACAACTTTCGCCAAAGCGTCCGCATCCTGGGTCGATTCCAGGACAATTTCGCGGCCGATGTTCTGAATGCCGATCTTTACTTCCACAGCAAGGCCTCCCAGCCAATCAAGTTTCTAAGGGTGTTCTCTATTTGTAGTCTAGGACTCTTTGGGGAAGCGCGAGATTCCGCGCCAAGCTAAACGGTAGATCAGGTCGCTGGCCACATCGAGGTCAAGGTCGCCTCCCGTTTCCAGCCAGTGCCGGGCGCTGACCTGCGCCATTCCTGTGAGGCCTCGGCCCAGCAGCTGGGCTTCCAGCTCGGGGAGCTTGGTGTCCTCGGCGATCACGCGGGCGACGGCGTCCGAGAAGGTCTTGTTGAAGGTCTCGAGGCGGGCGCTGACATCGGGGTCGTTGATCAGGTCCGATTCGAACACGAGGCGGTGGGCCTGGTCGTCGGCGGCGATGAACCGGAAGTAGGCGCGCATGACGGCCTGGACGCGCTCGTCGTTGTCCGTCGTGGAGTTCAGGGCCCCCAGCAGGAGTTGGGTGAGCTTCGTCAGGTGGCTGTCGAGCAGGGACAGGTAGAGCTCGCGCTTGGACGGAAAGTGCTGATAGAGCACCGGCTTGCTCACGTGGGCGGTCTCGGCTATCTCATCCATGGCGGCGCCGTGGTAGCCGTTGGCCACGAACACTTCCTGCGCAGCTGCCAGCAATTGAGCCCGTCGTTCGTCGCGGGGGAGGCGTGCCGAGCGCTGTCCGCTGCCACGCGGTTGTCCGGCCGGCAATTTTGCGTCATTTTCCCGCTCAGCCGGTGCCTGAGGGACCATTGTCGGCCTACTTTCCCTTGCAGTTGTCTCCACTTTACGCGTGGGTAATATGACCTGGCGGTATCTTCGGGCATAGATTGAGGTATGGCTTCCAAGTTCAGCGCAACCGCCGCCCCCGTAACCCCGGCACCGATGCCCGGACCGCTGGTTGAACCGGCGGCAGACTTGAGTCCGGAAGAGGTGGAACGCTACTCCCGGCACCTGATCATTCCCGAGATTGGGGCGCTCGGTCAGCGCCGTCTCAAGAACGCCAAAGTCCTGGTGATCGGCGCGGGCGGCCTCGGCTCACCGGCGCTCCTGTACCTGGCCGCCGCGGGGGTGGGGACCCTTGGCATCATCGACGACGACGAGGTGGACCTGAGCAATCTCCAGCGCCAGGTCATTCATGGCGTCGCGGACGTCGGCCGGCCGAAGATCGAGTCCGCCCGTGACGCCATCGCGGCCCTCAACCCGCTCGTTGACGTCCGGCTCCACAACGTCCGCCTGGACGCCGGCAACGCACTGGAACTCTTCGCCGGTTATGACCTCATCCTCGACGGTGCCGACAACTTCGCCACCCGCTACCTGGTCAACGACGCCGCCGCGATCCTCGGGAAGCCGTACATCTGGGGCTCGATCTTCCGCTTCGACGGCCAGGTCAGCGTCTTCTGGGATCAGCACGGGCCGACGTACCGGGACCTCTATCCGGAGGCGCCCCCGGCCGGATCCGTGCCCTCCTGCGGGGAAGGCGGCGTGTTCGGCATGCTGTGCGCCGCCGTCGGATCGCTAATGGTGACGGAGGCCGTCAAGCTCATCACCGGCGTCGGGCGTTCGCTGCTGGGCCGGGTCGCGCTTTACGACGCGCTGGGCGGAACCTGGCGCGAGATCAAGGTGGCCAGGGATCCCGCGGCGGAACGCATCACCGAACTCACCGACTACGAGGCCTTCTGCGGGATCAGCCCCGCGGCGGAGCCGGGAACCGAACACACCGTCACGCCCACCCAGCTCGCCACGATGCTTGCCTCGCGCAAGGCCGGGCTCAAGGACTTCGAGCTCGTGGACGTGCGGGAGAGCGGGGAGTACGAGATCGTCCGCATCGACGGAGCCGTACTGATCCCGCAGGGCAAAATCCTGGCCGGCGAAGCCTGGGACGAGCTGCCGCAGGACAAGGAGATCGTCTTCCATTGCAAGGGTGGAACGCGCTCCGCGGCCGTCCTGGCCGCCGCGCGC
>JAODMV010000087.1 GCA_025464875.1 Arthrobacter sp.
CGTCGGCGTGGATGGGGGTCTCGAAGACCTGTACGCGGCCGTCGAGGATGCGGGTCTCCTTGCCCTCGGCGAGCGTGGTGCCGTAGCCGGTGGGGGTGAAGAAGCCGCCGATCCCGGCTCCGGCGGCGCGGATCCGCTCGGCAAGGTTGCCCTGCGGAACGAGTTCCAGTTCGATCGCGCCGGCCCGGTACTTCGTGTCGAAGTGCCAGGAATCGGACTGCCGGGGGAAGGAGCAGATCATCTTCTTCACCCGGCCCTCCTTGATGAGCAGCGCCAGGCCCTGGTCGCCCTGGCCGGCGTTGTTGTTGACGACGGTGAGCTCCGTGGCGCCGCAATCCATCAGGGCGTCGATGAGTTCGAACGGCTGGCCGGCGTTGCCGAAGCCGCCGATCATCACGGTAGAGCCGTCCTGGATGCCGGCGACTGCCTCGCCGACAGTGTCAATGAAATTCAGCATGCCCTAGCCCTTCACTGTGCTGGTGGCTGTGGTGGATGAAGCGGTGACGTTCTCGAGTACAACGGCCAGGCCCTGCCCGACGCCGATGCAGATGGCCGCGACGCCCCAGCGCTCCCCGGAGGCCTGCAGGGACCGGGCCAGGGTGCCCAGGATGCGGCCGCCGGAGGCGCCGAGCGGGTGGCCCATGGCGATGGCGCCGCCCTGGGCGTTCACGATGCCCGGGTCGATGCCCCAGGCGTTGATGCACGCCAGGGACTGCGCGGCGAAAGCCTCGTTGAGTTCGACGGCGCCGACCTGCTCCCAGCCGATGCCGGCCTTCGCGAGGGCCTTGTTGGCGGCTTCCACCGGGGCGTACCCGAAGAACTGGGGATCGTTGGCGTGGGCGCCGCGGCCGGCGATGCGGGCCAGCGGCTCCAGGCCGAGCAGCCCGGCGGCGTTTTCGCTGCCGATCCAGGCCGCGGAGGCGCCGTCGGACAGCGGGGAGGCGTTGCCGGCCGTGACGGTGCCGTTCTCGGTGCGGAACACGGTCTTGAGCCCGGCCAGCTTTTCGGCCGAGGAGCCGGCGCGGATGCCCTCGTCCCGGACCAGCTCGGTGCCCGGAACCGGAGCCACGAGGTTGTCGTAGAAACCCTCGTCCCAGGCGGCAGCGGCCAGGTTGTGGGAGTTGGCGGAGAATTCGTCCTGCTGTTCGCGGGTCACCCCGTACTTCTCGCGGAGCCGTTCGGTCGCCTCGCCCAGGGAGATGGTCCACTCGCTCGGCATGGCCCTGTTCACCAGGCGCCACCCCAGCGTGGTGGACGCGAGCGTCATGTCGCCTGCGGGGTAGGGCTTCTCCGTCTTGGGCAGCACCCAGGGGGCGCGGCTCATGGATTCGGCGCCGCCGATCAGCATGAGCTCGGCGTCGCCGGCGTTGATCTGGCGGGAGGCGATGATCGCGGCGTCCAGCGAGGATCCGCAGAGCCGGTTGACGGTGGTGCCGGGGATGGAGACCGGCAGGCCGGCCAGCAGGGTGCCCATCCGGGCAATGTTGCGGTTTTCCTCGCCGGCGCCGTTGGCGTTGCCGAACACCACCTCGTCAATGCGCTCGACGTCAAGCTGCGGGGCGCGCTTCACCGATTCGCGGATCACGTGGGCGGCGAGGTCGTCCGGGCGCACGGCGGCGAGGCCGGAGCCGAACTTGCCGAAGGGCGTCCTCACGGCGTCGTAGATGAAGGCCTGGTTCATGGCGTGCTGTCCATTTCTTTGAAGACCTGCTGGGCGGTCTTGAAGGCGGTGTTGGCGGAGGGTACTCCGCAGTAGATGGCGGTCTGCAGCAGGATTTCCTTGATCTCGTCCCTGCTCAGCCCGTTGGTGATGGCGGCGCGGATGTGCATGGCCAGTTCTTCCCAGTGCCCGTGCGCCACCATCGCGGTGATCGTGACGGCGGAGCGCATCTGCCGGGGCAGGCCCGGGCGGGTCCAGATGCCGCCCCAGGCGATGCGGGTGATCATGTCCTGGAAGTCCTCGGTGAAGGAATCCTTGTTGGCGTTGGCACGGTCCACGTGGGCGGCGCCCAGCACCTCGCGCCGGACGACCATGCCGCCGTCGTAGATCTCCTGGCTGGTGGCGTCCGGCTGGACCGCGCCGTTGCGTTCCGGCCCGGTGACGGCTCGGATGGGGGATGCTTCGCTCATTTTTCGATTCCTCCGATGAAGTTCCGCAGCAGTTCGGCCACTTTGGCGGGCGTTTCGGCGGGGGCCAGATGCGCCACGCCCTCGAGCGCGACTTCGGTGGCGGTTCCACCGCCGGCGGTGATGCCCTCCACGATTTCCGCGGCGAAGGACGGCGGGGTAACGGCGTCCTCGACGCCGGCCACGGCCAGCGTGGGGACACCGATGCTGCCGAGCTGGGCGCGGACGTCGAAGGCGGCGAGGGCCTCGCAGCAGTAGGCGTAGCTGAAGCGCTCCGTGTCGCGCAGGGAATGCAGGAGCCGGCTGCTGAGCTCAGGCTCGCGCTCCATGAAACCCGGGCCGAACCAGCGCCCGGCGGAGGCCTGGAGCAGCACCGGGGTGCCCTGCGTGCGGACGGTTTCGGCGCGTTCCAGCCAGGCCTCGGGGGTGCCGATCTTGGCGCCGCTGCACTGGACCGAGAGGCTCTTGAGCCGTTCGCCGTGCTTGATGCCCAGCTGCAGCCCGGCGGCCCCGCCCAGCGACACACCCGCATAGTGGAACCGGGTGCCGGGGGCGATCGAATCGACCAGCGCGACGACGGCGTCGGCCAGTTCCGCCATGTCGAAGGCCTCGGTCGCCGCCGGCGAAACGCCGTGCCCGGGGAGGTCCCAGGCGACGACGTCGAAGTCCTCGCCGAGCAGGGCCCCGGCCTGGACCCAGAGCACCGAGGAGGTTCCCAGCGACGGGCCCACCACCAGGAGGGGCCTGTCGCCGAGCGGGCGCTGGGGTGAAAGCAGTACTGCCTTGACGGTTGGTCTAGCCACGGGAGGCTCCGTTCAGGTGGAGGGTCGGTGAGGAGTCCGGTGCCGTGCCGGCCGCATTTCCGGCTGCGTTCGCGGCTGCGAATTCCGGGTAGGCCGCGAGGATGCGGCGGGAGATTTCGGCGGCCTGGCCCAGGTAGTTGGCGGGATCCAGCAGTTCCGCAAGCCGGGCATCGCTGAGCAGTTCCGCCGGCACGGCCGCACGGAGCAGCCGCCGGTAGCTGGCCGACTGCTCGGCGGCCGGGGCTTGGAGCGTCTGGTCCACGACCGCCTGCAACCGCTGCTTGCCGTCCTGGCCCAGCAACGGCGCCACGGCGGCGGACACCCCTTCGCTGAGCAGCAGCGGGCCGGACAGTTCCAGGTTGCGGCGCATGGCGTCGGGGAAGACCTGCAGACCCTCGGCGAGCTCGCGGAGCTGCCCGGCGGCGCCCAGGGCCAGGCGCAGCAGCTGCCGGAGGGCCGGCCATTCGCTGTGCCACGCGCCGTCGGGGCGTTCGTCGTTGAAGTTGGCGGCCGCCAGATGCAGCTGGGCGGCCAGCTGGGGCGCCTGGAGCGCGGCGCTGCGGACCAGCACGGACAGTACCGGGTTCTGTTTCTGCGGCATCGCCGAGGAGACGCCGCGGCCGGCGGCACGCGGTTCGGCAAGCTCGGCCACTTCCGGCCGGCTCAGGAACAGCACGTCGGCGGCGATCTTGCCCGCCGCATCCGTCACGGCGGCCAGGGCATCGCCGAGCGAGGTCACGGCGAGCCGGTTGGTGTGCCACGGGGCCGGGACAGGTGCGAGGCCGAGTTCGGCAGCCAGGCGGTCCGAAAGGTCGAACGGGGACAACTGGGAGTCCGCGGTCAGCACGGTGCCCGCGGCCAGCGTTCCGGCCGCTCCGCCGGTCTGCACGGGCAGCTCGAGGGCTTCGAGCCGGCGCGCGGCAGCGGCCACCCCGGAGAACCACTGCGCCGCCTTGAGCCCGAAGCTGAACGGCAGGGAGTGCTGGGTCAGGCTGCGGCCCACGCACAGCGTGTCCGCATGCCGGCCGGCGAGGGCGGCGAGGGCGGCCGTCGTCGCCTTGAGCTCGGCCAGCAGTTCGCTGACGGCTTCCCGGGCCAGCAGCATCAGGGCCGAGTCGAGCACGTCCTGGCTGGTCAGCGAGGTATGCACGGCGCTCAGCGCGCCGGAATCGAGCGCCTTGACCTGTTTGCGGAGCTCGGTCAGCAGCGGGATGACCGGGTTGGCCCCACCCTGCGCCCGCACTGCGATGCCGGCAATGTCGTACCGGTGGACCTCGGCGGCGGCGGCCACCACCGCAGCTGTTCCGGACGGGGCGAGGGACGCCTCTTCCAGGACCGAGGCCCAGGCGGCCTCGACGCGGAGGATGGCGGCCAGCACCGCCCGGTCCCCGGTCAGCGCCGCCACGGCGGGCGACGCCGAGACGGGGCTGAGCAGGCCGACGTCGCCGTCCATCCCGGAAGAGCCGGGGCCGGAAGAGTCAACCCCGGCAACTTCGAAGGAGTTCACTGCGAGGCGTCCTCGTAACCGGTGCCGTCAAAATCGAGGAACACGGTCTCGTCCCCGCCCTGGAGCCGGATGTCCCAGGTCAGGCCGCCGTCGGCGTCCCGGCGGGCGATCAGCGTCTTGCGGCGTTCCGGTGCAAGGGAGCTGAGCAGCGGGTCCGCGGCCAGGGCTTCCTCGTTCTCGGGCAGGTACATCCGGGTGAAGAGCCGGTTCATGAGCCCGCGGGCGTACACGGCCACCGAGACGAAGGGGGCCGCCCCGGCTTCGGTGGGGCCGGGGTTGACCGTAGTGAAGGTGTACACGCCGGTGTTGCCCACGGCGCTGCGGCCGAAGCCGGTGAAGGTGTAGCCGTCCCGGACCAGCGAACCGGTCCGCTGGACGATCTTTCCCTCGGCGTCGGGCTGCCAGATTTCCAGGATCGCATCCGGGATCGGGTGCCCGGCGCCGTCATAGACAGTGCCCTGGAGCCGGATGGCGCCCGGGGTTCCCGGCGCCAGGAGCTCGCGGTCCTTTTCATAGGGCAGGGCGTAGCCGTAGAAGGGTCCGACGGTCTGGCCCGGTGTGGGTGTCAGTTTCGTGGTTGCGCTCACGTTACTCATCATCGCCTTCTGCGCCGAGCGCCTCGTTTTCGGTCCAGGTCCGCTTGGATCCTGACAGGACGATGTCCCAGTTGTAGCCCAGGGCCCATTCGGGCTCGGTGAGGTCGTGGTCGTACGTGGCCACGAGGCGGTCGCGGGCGTCCTGGTCCACGATCGACTGGTAAATCGGGTCCAGCGGGAAGAGCTGGTCACCCGGGAAGTACATCTGGGTGACAATCCGCTGGGTGAACTCCGTGCCGAAGAGGGAGAAGTGGATGTGCGCGGGCCGCCAGGCGTTCAGGTGGTTCTTCCACGGGTAGGCGCCGGGCTTGATCGTGGTGAAGCGGTAGGAGCCGTCCGGGCCGGTGATGCAGCGGCCGACGCCGGTGAAGTTCGGGTCCAGCGGAGCCGGGTGCTGGTCGCGCTTGTGGATGTAGCGGCCGGAGGAGTTGGCCTGCCAGATCTCCACGAGCTGGCCCGCCACGGGGCGGCCGTCGCCGTCGAGCACGCGGCCGGCAACGATGATGCGTTCGCCCTGGGGCTCACCGTTGTGCTGGATCGTGAGGTCCGCTTCGAGGGCGTGCACGTCCTGGTGGCCGAAGGCCGGGGAGTACA
>JAODMV010000123.1 GCA_025464875.1 Arthrobacter sp.
GGTCTGGGGCGTCATCATCGCGGCGCCGAGGCCCTGGAGCACGCGGGCGGCGATGAGCGTCTGGACATCGCCGGAGAGCCCGCACCAGAGGGAAGCGGCGGTGAAGACCACGAGGCCGGACAAGTAGAGCTTTTTCGGGCCGAAACGGTCACCCAGCCTGCCGGTGATCAGCAGCGGGACGGCGTAGGCCAGCAGGTAAGCGCTGGTCACCCAGATCACCGAGTTAATGTCGGCGTTCAGGCCCTCCATGATGCGCGGATTGGCCACTGAGACGATGGTGGTGTCGATCAGGATCATGAAGAAGCCGATCACCAGGGACCAAAGGGCCGGCCACGGCCTAGCTACGTTTTCCATCGGGTTCCTTAGCTAGATTTGTAGGTGGTGCTCTCGGGCGGCTGCCTTTCCCGGTCCGTGCCCGCGGCGTCCGCCAGGCCGTGCTCCGGCACGGCTGTTCCATCTGGAGTATATGGGAGCACGCGCCCGGGAGGCCGCCGCGGCGTGTCAGCCCAGGAGCGCCAGGATGTCCGTCCGGGCGAACATCTGCGCGGCCGCCCGCGCGGACGGAGTGCCGGCGTCGGGGTCGGCACCGGCGTCCAGCAGCTCCCGGACGACGTCCGAGTAGCCCTTGAAAACCGCCCCCGCCAAAGGCGTCTGGCCCCGATCGTTGATGGCGTTCGCGTCGCCCCCATGGCCCAGGATCAGCCGGACAGTGTCCGCGTGACCGTGGTAGGCCGCGAGCATCAGCAGGGAGTCGCCGGCGGCGTTGGTGAGGGTGGCCGGCGCGCCCGCGGCGAGATAGCCGCCGAGCAACGCCGAATTGCCTTCGCGCGCCGCCTGGAACAGCGTGTGGGCCAAAGCCAGGGTCGCCTCGTCCGGTGCACCGGGAGCGGCTGCGGGAGCGGCTGCGGGAGCGGCTGCGGCTCCGCTTGCGGGAGCGGCTGCGGGGTGTTCGTCGGTCATCGGGTTCCTCTCAAGAAGCCGGTCGGGCGCCCCACCACCTGGCCGGCGTCGGGAGCCACGATGAGCTCCTGCGCCGCGGTGTAGGGCTCTTCTCCATCAAGCACTGTCAGCACGCCACCCGGAGCGACGGAGCGCTTGATGACGGCCAGGGCCACGGGGCCCATTTCGTAGTGTTGCGCCACTGAGGTCACGGTACCGACCTTACGGTCGCCGGCGCGGACCTCGCTGCCGACGGCAGGGAGGGTGTGCTGAGAGCCGTCGAGCTGCAGGAACACCAGCCGGCGCGGCGGGTGGCCAAGGTTGTGCACGCGGGCGATGGTTTCCTGGCCCTTGTAGCAGCCCTTGTTGAGGTGCACCGCGGTGCGCAGCAGGTCGAGCTCGTGCGGGATGGTCTTGTCGTCTGTCTCGGCCCCCCAGCGCGGCCGCCAGGCCGCGATGCGGAGCGCCTCGGCGGCCCAGACGCCGGCCAGCGCCCGCTCGCCCACCGTGGCTTCGAGTTCGGCCGCCGGGACCAGGTATTCAAACCAGGGCCGTTCCAGGCCCGGGTGGGAGTCCTCCCCCACCACGGCGTAGGAGTACCCGCCGGCGCCGACATGCGGCCAGGGGTCTTCCCACACCAACAGCCCGGTCCACTCCTCGATCCGGCGGGTGGAGCCGATCACGGCCCAGTCCCCCGACACGTCGGCGACCTCGACCCTGAGCATGAACTTCATCTTCGTGAGCCACTCGGCCAGCGGCGCCGCCTCGGCGGCCTCCACAATCAGCCAGGTGGTCTCGCCGTCGTCCACCACCCGGGCATCGAATTCGATCCGGCCCTGCACGCTCAACAGCAGCAGTTCGGTGGACTGGCCCGGGGCAAGATTGCTCAGCTGCTGCGAGGACAGCGTGTTCAGCCAGCTCAGCCGGTCCGGCCCGGTGACGGTGACGGTGCCGCGGCAGGAGAGATCGACGACGGCGGCGCCGGTAGCCAGCGCCCGTTGCTCCCGCAGCGGTTCGCCGTAGTGGGAGGCGACGCCGGTGTCGGCGCCGCCGGCTTCGACGGCGCCCGGGCGCGACAACAGGGGGCTCTTGATAGTCATATCTAGTAGAAGTCCTCGGGGCTTAGCGGTATTCCGGATTTTCGAAGTCGAATCGGGTGCCGGCCTGCCAGGCCTCCGGGAGGGCCTTGCCGTAGAAGGCCCACAGGCCCTCCTCGTTCAGCTCCCCGGAATGGGCGTAGAGGCGTTCGATCAGTTTCCGGGTCTGCGAGGAGTTGTCACCCAGCCAGATCGGTCCGGTCACCACCACGATGTCCGCTTCCTTCACTGCGTTCCTTCACTGCGGGGTACAGCTCGGGCCATTCATCCCTCGCCCAGCCGTGCTCGCGCATTGCCGTTGAAGTAGACGGCCTTGAGGTCGCTGTAGCTGGCCTTGTCCGCCATCGAGGTCACCGGGTTTCTCCCTGCGGTCGCTGCGGACAACGGAAAACCAGCTGCCCCAGGGCTGGCCGGCTGTTCAGCCTACTTTTTGCTGAGCATGGCGGAGGCGTGGGCCTCCAGGCCGCCGCCCGGCGTCGAGCTTTGGCCGGTTGCCACGTCCCAGCGCCACAGCAGCTGGCCGTCCACCAGCCCGAAGATCCGGGTCGCCGCGGTGTATTCCTTGGAGTGGCTGCCGCGCATCACCAGATCGGTGCTGAGCTGGATCTGCGGACCCTTGATCTGGCCGTAGTACAGTTCCGAGATCCCGCCCGGGTGGGCAATGGAAACAGAGATGTCGAAACCGCCGTCGCTGTTGCGCAGGGCCTCGACTTCGTCCGCGCTCTTGAGCACCGGAATGATGTCGCCTGGAATCAGGCCCGGGCCGCTGTCCTCCTCGCGCTGCTTGCGGTCAAGGGCCCAGAAACCGGTCTCGACCGTCAGCGGGCGCAGCTTCGTGCCCTCGTCGTCCGTCAGCCAACTCTCGGCGCGGTACTGCAGGTACGGCAGGCCGTTGTGCGTGAAGGACACGTGTTGGAGGAAGTGTTCGGAGTCCTCTTCCCCGGCGCCCAGCCGACCTCGGCCCTCCCACTCACCAATGAGCCAGGACAGCGGAACGATTTCGGGTGTCAGATCTGTAGGAATTTCAATCGGCACGGTAACTACCTCTGGAAACTACTCGTTCTGGACGGGTGTTTACTTCTGGCCCTTGAACAGGCGATACACCACAAAGCCGGCGAACCAGGCCATGGCAATGCTGGCAATGCCAAGCAGGACAAGGAAGAAGATCTCAAATGCAAGTACGGACATGATGCCATCCTAACGCTTTAGTAGATGAGTAGTTTGTCTATGAAGTAGGCCAGGGAACCGACGGCGGCTACCGGGCCCAATCCCATGCCCAACGCGGCAGGGAAGTTCAGTGGCTCGCCGTGAAGAATTACCAGACGACGGAAACTTACCAGCACGGCCCCCACCACGACGCCCACGACGGCGGCGGGGAGAACGGCGATGCCGGAGAACACCAGGCCCGCCAAGGGGCCGGCCAGGCCGGCGCCGACGATGCCCAGCGGCGCCACCACCCGGTCCGGCCAGCGGATCAGGCCCACGGCCAGGGCGACGGCGGCGCTGATGGCGGCGACGAGGAACATTTCCCGGACCCCGTTGAAGCGGAAGCAGGCGATCCAGCCGGCACCCAGGCAGGACAGCAACACGCCGGCGCAGGAACCCAGGGTGGATTCGAGGCGCTGGGACTGGCCCGTGCCCCGGAGCAACTGCATCACGAAGATGGCCAGGACTCCGGCCGCGATGAACGCCGGCGTCCAGTCCAGGAACCCCGGGGCAGGGAGGTAGGTGGCCGCCACGGCGGATCCCACCCCGGGCAGGCCGATCAGGGCGGCCAGGGTCTTCTTGGCGGGGATGCCCAGGAAATGGGGCCATCCGATCCCGACGCCGAGGGCGGTGAGCGCCACAACGGCCAGCAGGACCTCGGGCGCGGAGTAGCCGCCGGCGATGATGGCGGCGAGACCGGCGAGGCCGATGGTTCCTATGCTCCAGGGCTTCACGGCTTATGCGCCATCGTCGTACCTTCGTTCACTGCGGACCCCAATTCGATCTGCCCAACTTCTTCAGCTGCGGGCCCTGACGGATCAATCCTGCCCTATATGACCTTTTTATGTCGCAAAGGGACCTCCTGCGGGTAACGCGACCATGTCCGAAATACGTCGTTTGGGTATACTCAGATTCAGCTACGCTTCCTGCGGCGGACCCTTTGCAGCACAGGGTTGCAGCTTTGACCAGGCCTCCTAACGGGGGCCTGTTTCCAAGGCCGCGAACCGTCGGAGGAACCCAGTACCGGCCGGTGAAAGCCCGGTTCAGACGCCCAACGATGCGCGTGCACCCCTTTGGAGGAACCATGTCGCACATCCTGCTACTGACGAACAGCACCGGATCATCGGTGGACGTCTTGCCTGCTCTGGAATTACTGAACCACCGAGTACACATTCTGCCGGCCGAACCCACCGCGCTGCTGGACACCGACCCTTGCGACATCGTCCTGCTGGATGCGCGCAAGGATCTAGTCGGCGCACGCTCCCTCACCCAACTGCTCAGGGCCACGGGCCTGAGCGCGCCGCTGATGCTGATCCTCACCGAAGGAGGCATGGCCGCCGTCTCCTCGGCGTGGGCGGTGGACGACATCCTTCTGGATTCCGCCGGCCCGGCGGAGGTGGAGGCGCGCATCCGCCTGGGCGTCGCGCGCGCCGTTCCGGAACAGGACGACGCCCCGGCGGAGATCCGCGCCGCCGGCGTCGTGATCGATGAGGCCAGCTACACCGCCCGGGTCAACGGCGCGCCGCTCAACCTGACGTTCAAGGAATTTGAACTGCTGAAATACCTGGCCCAGCACCCCGGCCGGGTCTTCACCCGCCAGCAACTGCTGACCGAGGTGTGGGGCTACGACTACTACGGCGGCACCCGCACCGTGGACGTCCATGTCCGGCGGCTGCGGGCCAAACTCGGCGCCGATCACGAGAACCTGATCAGCACGGTGCGCAACGTCGGCTACCGCCTGACCCTGGCGCGGCAGTCCGAGGAAGAACTGACCGAGGCCTGAGCGGGAGGTAACCGCAAGGCCGGCGCTAGCAGTGCCAGAAAACACAGTAGCCGCGGAAAACACAGAAAGCCCCGGACTCAGGAGTCCGGGGCTTTCGCGCTTCGGTGGAGGACATACGGGTCGAACGTATCGAGGCCACCCCAGTGGTGGATCCCCCTCGCATCCGGCTGAACAAGCCGGAGCAGTTAACGACTATACGTCCCCGTCCCGGAAGCAACAAATCGGGGCGCTGAGGCCGCGGCTCCGGTCCAATGCCGCGGGCGAACCGGCCACGACGATGCCCCGGCGGGCGTATAGCCTTGCACCATGAGCGCTGCGCATCCGGAAAACTGGCCCGCCCTGGTCCTCAAGGGAGCTGTGACTGAACAGCTGCTGAGGGACGTCAAGACCCTCGTGACCGCCGCCGAGGAGTCCGACGGTAATCCGCCCCTGTCCGAACAGACCCTGGTGACGCTGCGCGCCGCCGGCGCGGATCCCGCCGCAGGCACGGATACAGGCACGGATACCGGCACGGCCGCAGGTACCAATACAGTGCTGGCGCTGGCCCTGTACGCCCCGGACGAGGCGTCCGATCCCGCCACGGCGCAGGATTTGGCGGGCTTCGCCGTCGTCATCGAGGAACCGGACGGCACCGGTGTGCTGGAATTGGCCGTCCATCCGAGCTACCGCAACCAGGGTGTGGCGGGCCGGCTGGTCGCCAAACTCAAGGGAACCCGCGGTTTCGCGGGCCTGAAGGCCTGGTCCCATGGCAACCACGAGGCCGCGGCAGACCTCGCCGCGCGCTACGGCTACGGGCCCGTCCGCGAACTGTGGAAGATGCGGCTCAGTACCGCCGCGGGGGAACAGCCCGAGGCCGTCCTGCCCGATGTGGCGCTGCCCGATGTTCTCCTGCCGGAGGGGGTGACGCTGCGCGCGTTCGTGCCCGGGCAGGACGAGGACGCCTGGCTGGCCGCGAACAAGGCCGCCTTCGCCCACCACCCGGAGCAGGGCAACATGACGCGCGCCGACCTGGACGCGCGGATGGCGGAGCCGTGGTTTGATCCGGCCGGCTTCCTGCTGGCGGTCGACGCCTCGGACCGGATCCTGGGCTTCCACTGGACCAAGGTGCACCCCCGGCAGGGCGGGCACCCCGCGATCGGCGAGGTCTACATCGTCGGCGTCACCCCGGCCGCGCAGGGCACCGGGCTGGGCAAGGCGCTGACCGTCGCCGGGATCAGGTACCTCCAGGCGCAGGGCCCGCATGCCATCATGCTCTACGTGGATGCCGACAACGTCCCGGCCGTCTCGCTGTACCGCCGCCTGGGCTTTACCCGCTGGGACGTTGACGTGATGTACGCACCGCTGGCGGGGACTTAGCCCGGCCGCAGGCCGAGCATCCCGCCGGGCAGGCGGCGCAGCACCCGGCAGAACGGGCGGCGCAGCAGGGCGGATCCGGCGCGGCCGAAATCTGGGCTCGTGGCGAAGCGATTGCTTGTAAGGTTGAAGCTAAATCGCGCCAGCGTTAGGAGAGGCCATGCAACGGGAATCCGCCCCGGCCGCCACGTCTAAACCCGCTCCGTCGGAAGCCGCTCCGTCGGAAACCGCCACGACGGAACCAAGTGTGCTTCCAGAGCGTGTGCGCTTCGGCTCCTCCGAGGTGCCGGCCTCACGCGCCACCCAGGACCGGATCCACATTCCCGAGTTCGCGCCCAACCTGGAACCGGAGGGGAACTTCAGCCCGGACAGGTTCCTGGACCGGGAGCTCAGCTGGCTCGCCTTCAACGCCAGGGTCCTGGAGCTGGCCGAAGACCCGAGCCTGTACCTGCTGGAGCGGGTCAGCTTCCTGTCCATCTTTGCCTCCAACCTGGACGAGTTCTTCATGGTCCGGGTCGCCGGGCTCAAGCGCAGGATCGCCACCGGGCTCGCCGTGCCCCCCCCCGCGGGGCTGAGCCCGGTGCAGGTTTTGGAGCAGATCGGCGAGGCGGCGCACCAGCTGCAGCAGCGCCACGCACGGGTCTACGCAGAGCAGATCCGCCCCGCCCTGGCCTACGAACATATCCACCTCATGCACTGGGACGAGCTGGACTCCCAGGCCAAGGACCAGCTCAGCGCCATGTTCGCCGAAAAGGTCTTCCCGATCCTGACGCCGCTGG
>JAODMV010000133.1 GCA_025464875.1 Arthrobacter sp.
ACTTCTTCAACCCCGTGCCCGCCTCAACGCTCATCGAGGTGGTCCTCGGCGAGCAGACCTCCGAACCGCTGGCCCGCGCCGCGCGCGGCTGGGTCCAGGCGCTCGGCAAGACCGCCGTCGTCGTCAATGACGCCCCCGGCTTTGCCTCCTCCCGGCTCGGCGTCGCGATCGCCCTCGAGGCGATGCGCATGGTCGAGGAGGGCGTGGCGTCCGCCGAGGACATCGACAACGCCATGGTGCTCGGCTACAAGCACCCCACGGGCCCGCTCCGGACCACGGACATCGTGGGCCTGGACGTCCGGCTGGGCATCGCCGAATACCTGCAGTCCACCCTGGGGGAGCGCTTTGCCCCGCCGCAGATCCTGAGGGACAAAGTGGCGCGCGGAGAACTCGGCCGCAAGACCGGCAAGGGCTTCTTCGACTGGACTGGCTGAGCCCGTCCGGGGGCTACGAGAGCCGCGCCGCCCTGAGCGCCTTGGCATAGCCCTCGGAGTAACCGGCCGCCGTGGGATGGAATGCGTCCGCGCCGTCCGCCGCGCTGGGGCAGTTGACGTCGAGCGTGCAGAGCCCTGCCGGCGCCACGATCCAGGGATCCGCAGAGCCGATTCCGTGGCGCGCGAACCTCTCCGTGACACTCACGTAGCCGGCCCTGTTCGCCCTGGCCGAATAGGCGATGGTGGCATTGAGCAGATCGGCAGCGGAGTTCATCGACTTCACCGCCACGGCCTGTTCCGCGGTCAGCCCGGCACGCGCCGTGAAGAGCCTCGGATACCCGGTCAGCACGACTTTGGCCTTCGGTGCCTTCTTCTTGATGGTTGAGACCATGGCCTTGATCTTGGCGGGCAATTCGGGCAGCTTGACCGCCAGCGAGTTGTGCAAGGCTGCACCACAAGCGGCTGAAGCGGCAGAGGTGGAGCAGGCGGCTGCCACTTGGCCCGTATCGACGTCGTTGCCTCCGACGGTGACGGTGACGACGGAGGCACTCGCCAGGGCGGCCCCATAAAGATTGGCCACGGCGCTCACGTCCGTGGTCTTCGCGCCGAAACAGCCCAGGTTGAGGGCGGCGCCGCGAACCGCGGGGTAGGACGCCGCCGTTTGCCGGCATTCTGCCGGGAGACCGGGCGGGGGTGCCGAGTAGACGCCGCCACCGGTGCCGGCGGCGTAGGAATCGCCCAAGGCTATGTAGACCGGGCCGGTGCGTGCGGCGGAAGCGGGGGCGGCTGTGGAACCGGCCACGAGTGCGAGTGTGAGTGCGAGGACGGCCAGGCTGCCGGCCGGGCGTCCGGACCAGCGCTGGGGTGACACCTTGTTCATGTTTGAGTCCCTTGGGTCGGTGCTGCGGGAGAATCTGGCGGGCACCGACAGGTGGCGGCCAGCGGGGGCCTCCCCGGAACCCGGCTGGCGGACGGACGGATCATGGCGCTAAAACCGTCCTTGGGCGATCATGGCGCTAACCTACGCCCGGGGGGCCTTGCCGGACACGGTGGACGGTACTTGCCAATTCGGCAGGGCCTTCGCGGGGCCTACCCCGACGAGGGCTGTCGACTACCCGGACCCTGTGGTTAGCTTTCCGAGTGGAAGAGACCGGAAAGGCTGTGGCGTGGGACGGAGCAGTCAATGCCTGGCACGTCGCGGGTGAGGTCTACCGCATGGGGCGCCGGGAATGGCTCACCGAGGCTGGCTGGCAGCAGGCGTACGACGGCGGCATCCGCTCCGTGATAGACCTCCGCAACGGAGAGGAGACGCGGCGGCGGGACGCCGATCCGCCGCTGAGCGCGGAGGCCGCCGCGCGCTTCGGCGTCGTGCTGGCCCCCACCGAGGACCCGGGCAACAGCGAGTTCCGCAAGATCTGCGGGCCGTACCTGAACAATCCGGCGTTCTATGCCGACAACGCGAGGCTCTTCCCGGAGATGCTGGCCGGTGTCTTCAAGGCGCTGGCGGCAGCGCAGGGCGGTGTCGTGATCCATTGCTCCGCCGGCAGGGACCGCAGCGGAATGATCGCGGCCATGCTTCAGGACCTCGCCGGGCACAGCGACGAAGCCATTGTGCTGGGCTACCAGTGCGCGATGCGGGGCATCAACGAGTACCGCCGAACAGCGGCCACCCCGCACCCGTATGAACGGTACCTGCCCGAGGAGGTGTTGCTGCCCCTACTGGAGTTGCACGGCGGCAGCCTGCTGGCGTTTGTCCGTTCCTTGAACACCAAGGATTTCCTTCAGCGCCACGGGGTCACGGTCCAGGAACTTCGTGCCATTGTGGGAAAGCTGAGCAGATAAGGTGGCGGAGTGAAGAATCCGAAGTTCCAGCTGGCGCGGCTTGCCGCGGCAGTCGCCATCGCGCTCGCCGGTTCGTTCCCTGCCGTTCCGGCGTTGGCCGAAACCGGAGCGGACCCGGCGCCGGCTGGGGCCACTCCCGCTGCCGCTCCTTCTGCCGTTCCCTCTTCCATTCCCTCTCCCTCCGGGCCTCCTGCTGTGCCAGCCCCCGGCGCGGCGCCGGTCGTCAGCGACGCCGGCCTCGCGGAGGCGGTCCGGCGGGACCTCGGCATGACGCTGGAGGAATTCAACGCCGCCGGCGAGCAGGCCAAGCGCGCGGCCGACGCCGTGCCCTCCCTCCGGGAACTCCCGGGCTACGCTGGGACCAGCCTCAAGGACGGCAAGATCGCCGTCGAAGGCCACGGGGCCGAGCTCCAAGCCCGGGTGGACCAGCTGAACCAGACCGGGACGGCCGCAGATTTCGTGCTGGTGGCCTCGCCGGCTGCCGCGGCCGCCGCACCGCCGACGGCTGCGGAACTGATGGCTTCCAGCACCGAGCAGCTCTTCCAGGCGTACGTCCGGGAGGTGGGCAGCGCGGGGCTGCAGGCCGTCGTCTACGCCGACGGCCATTTCATCATCCGCACCGGCGGGACGAATTCGCTCGAAGCCGGACCGCCGGCGATTCTCGACCCTCAGCTTCCTCCCGTGACTCCGGTGACCACGGCACCGGTGACCACAGCACCCGCGACCCCGGCGCCGGGCAAGCTCTCCGCGGCAGAATTCGTGGCCCGCTACGCCAACGTCCAGCTGGAAAAGGGTGCTCCGATCAGGACGGAAGAGGACCTCTACGGCGGAGAGGGCTACTGGAATGATGTGGGGCAGAACTGCTCAGCCGGCTTCGGTGCGTTCAGCTCCACCGGCCAGCCGCTGGTCCTGACGGCCGGGCACTGCGCCGCCGACGGCACGGCGCGCGTTACCGAGATTGAACAACCCACGGGGTCCCAGGCAGCCACTGGGCTGATCGGTGCACGGGGTGAGCGGACCGGTCTTCTCGGCAGCTTCGGGTTCAGCCAGTTCGGCGGTGCCGACAACACAGCGATCACGGGCACCCAGGACACGCCCGGCAATGTCGGGACGGACATAGCAGTCATCGAAGGACTTCCCGCCGGGCTCAGCGTCCTGCCCGCGGCCACAAAGTGGGATGCCCCGGCCAACCCGGCTCGGACCGCGGTCAAGATCATCGGAAAGACCGCGCCGTTCCAGGGCCAGGCGGTGTGCCGCTCGGGCCGCACAACAGGATGGCAGTGCGGCACGGTCGATTCGCTCGGCATCTGGGTCATCCCTGGCCCGAAGAGCCTGCCGCCGAATAATGACAACGACCTCCGGGCGATCCGCGCCTTCGATTCGACCTCAGTCAAGTCAGGCGGCGGCGACTCCGGCGGCCCCTGGATCAGCGGCTCTTTCGCGGTCGGCACCCACACCGGCGCCGAAATCATAGGGTCAACGCAGATCCGCGCGATCGCCACAACCCTCGAAGACGCCATGACGTACATCCCCGGCGGGGCGCAGCTCCAGCTCTTCCTGAACAAGCCCGAGCTCGTGGCGCCCGCGAACAGAACGTTCACGGCGGGGGAACCCATCACGGGGCGCGTCCCCGCCGCGCCTGCCTCGGCTGTTGCCGCCAATTCGAAGGTGCGCATCACTGTGGCGGGCCAGCAGCCGGTCGAGCTGCCCGTGGACGCGGCCGGAAACTGGTCCTTCCCGACGCCTTCGTCCACCGGCCGCTTTCAGTTCTCTGCGGAGACCGTGAACGGCTTCAGCCGATCAGGCGCCGCATCCCTGTCGATCAACGTCTCGGACCTGGTAGCGCCGGAGATCAGCAGTCCAACGGAGGGTGCTGAACTGAAAGCTGTCGACCGCGTCGAGGGAACGGGGACCCCCGGACACGAGGTGCTGCTGTCCGGCGACGTCACTGGATCCGGGGTGGTCTCTGCGGACGGACGCTGGAGCATCAGCGTGGCCGACCAACAGGTCTACGGCAAGCTCTCGGTCATTGCCGTGCAGACCGCTCCCGGCCATGAACACGGCCCGTCCGCCACCCGAAACTTCACGGTAATTCCGCCGTCGCCTGCCGTTTCATCTATTCCCGACGGCGTCCACTTCAGCGCGGACAGACTGCCCGAGACCATCTCCGGAGCAGGCATCGACGGCGCAGAGGTAACCGTCCTGATCGATGGGGTGCCCGTCGCTGCCAGCCAGGCTGGCGGCGCAGGCGGCTTCGCCGCGCGGGGCGCTATCAGTTCCCTGGCCCCGCAGGTCCTGGTCGCCGGCGGGCGCTGGAGCGTGCCGTTCCCGGCCGGCCTGGCCGCGGGCGCGCACACCCTGTCCGTCTCGCAGTCCGTCGACGGCGTTCCTTCCGCCGCGGTGGGGACGACCTTCACCATCCGGGCCGCGGCCCCGGCCGCAGTACCACCGGCGGTCCCGGCGGCGGCGCCGGCCGCAGTGGATGTTGCTCCCGCGGCTGTTCCGGTCCAGCCGTCGGGCTCCGGGCAGTTGGCCAACACCGGAGCCGGAGGGCTGCTTCCCGCCGCCGGGCTGGGCGCCGGTGTGCTGCTTCTGGGCGGGGTCGCGATGCTCTCGGTCAGGCGCCGGTTGCGACGCTGAGCACACCGGCGGGCGGCTGCTAGCCCTGTTCAGCCTGCAGGGCCCTCACCACGGTTAGCCTTGGCCCCACCATGGTTGCCCCCACCACTGTTGGCCTTGGCCCCACCATGGTGGTTGCTGGCCCTGGGTCGAGCAGGTGCTCGGCATCGGGGCAGGGAAGGGGCCCGCGGGCGTACCGGTCCAGACATTGTCCGTGTTGGGGACTACGTAGTCGCCGCGCAGTTCATACGTCCATTTGGTGCTCAGCTGAGCGGCGTTGCTGAGGTTGACGGTGACGCTGCCGCCGGCTGGCGTCACTTTGGCCGAGGTCCGCACGCCCCTCGGGTCGGTCGCGATGAGTTTGTAGGAGTTGGCCCGGGGGACCGGGACGAACGGGGTGACCGTGAGCGTGACCCCGACTTCTCCTTTGGCTATGGAGCAGGTGGTCGTGGCTGTGGTGGCGCGCGTGTCTGGGGCTCCCAGAACCAGCGTCGAGACGGGCGCCGTGGCCGTGGCTACCGAGGTGAAAGCGGCGTAGGCGGCCGCGGGAGCGAAAACCGAGGCGGTGAGGAGGGCCAGAATCAAGGTCAGCCGGCGCCAACGGCTGGGCCGGGGTGCTTCTGGTTCCGCGCCCGACATGGCTCCCACTGCAGCTTCCCCGTTCCTCGTAATCGCCCCCATTCTAGGCCATGGTCATCGCTGAACGGTGATGGCCGAGGGCCCTGCCGGCGGGAGAGCGAAAGGGCTGGGCTTCCAGCAACGCGATGACGGCGGCCCTCAGCGGTCCGGATTCACTGACCAGTCCGCTGGCGATGTGGGCAGCTCTTTCCCAGCAACCCCCGCGAAGCTCAAGTTCCAGGTCCCGGCACCGCTGTTCCGTCCGCAGGGCCCCGACCATGGTTGAGGTCACCTTCAGGCTGAGCACCGCGTCTAGGGCGCTTTCATAGTCTTGGTTTTCGACGGCCGAAGCTATCCGCTTCAAGCGGTTCGGCAGCATCTCCAGATAGGTGCGGAGAAAGTCCTGGGTATCGGACAGGCATCCAATTTCATCCCCCAGAAGGTCCAGAACGGAAGGGTCCAGCAGAACGGATTCCGAGAAATCACGCACGCCGCTCATCCGCGCCGACCCGTGCCAGCCCGCGGGGTCTTGGCGGGCTCGGCCGCGGGGGCCGGCAGGTTCGTGGCCGGGGCGTCTTCGGCGTCCGGGGTCTTGCGCCAGATCGCGGTCATCAGGATGAGGACCGCGGCCGCTGGCGCACCGTACATGAGTGTCTTGAGCACCATCGGCTCGCGGAGTGCGCGGATGGCGTGGCCCAGGTAGGGGACGGTGAACGCGTGGCGGTCGGCATGGCTTCCGGTCAGGGTTGCGGCCCAGGGGTCCGCGCCGTTATTCGCGTCGCCTTTGGTGCGGACGGTTGTGGCGCCGTCGGCGTTGCGCGTGATGTCGATGATGCGATGCGTCTCGACGCGGTGGTCCTCAACCGGGATGTGGTAGGTGATGATGTCTCCGACGTTCAACTCGCTGGCGGGAGTATCAACCGTGACGACGACGTCGCCGGGGTTGATCAGGGGCGACATGGATCCGGTCAGCATCGTGGACGTCTGATAACCCAGGAAGCGGGGACCGACGGCCAGGAACAGGAACACCGCGACCGCGGTCGTCAGGAGCACGGACATAAACGCCCGACCCGCAAGCCGCAGGAGCGCCCGGACGGAAGAACCGACGGGGGCCGCTTTCCGGGCCGGGGCGGGAACGGAAGTCGCGACCGGGCCGGGAACGGAAGCAACAGCCGGACCCGCCGGGACGCCACGCGGCACGGAACCGATGGTGCCCTCGGCCCGGGCATCCGCCGAGGCTCCGTGGGTGCGGGCCTGCGGCCGGGTCAGCAATTCGGTCACGGCTAGGATCTCTTTCTTCGTTCGGCGGGTACAAAACGCGGTGGCCGTGCCGGCCGCCGCGGACAGCGGGCGGCGGGCCCGGGAGACGACGGCGGGTGGCTACTTGTTGATGCCTGCGCGCTGGGTCGCGGTGAAGGTGAAGCCGATGCTGCTGCCCTGGCCGGCGAAGGTCTTGTCAGCCGTAGCCGGGAGGGTCATCGTGACCAGCAGGTTATCGGACTGATGCGCAACAAGAGCCTTCAGGTCGAGGTTCACGGGCGCTTCGAGCACAACGGCCCGGTTCGTTAGGATCGTCCCGGTGTCTCCCTCGCATTTGTAGCTGAAGGCGGGGGAGGTGCCGGTCTCCGTCCAGGCGACGGAGCAGCTCTGGATGAGCAGCTGCAGGCCATGCGTCGAATCCTTAACCAGCTTGGGGAGCGCCGCGCCTTTGACGGCCGGGACCGCCTTGGTGGCGAGGGTAATGGCGGCGAAGTTCTCCGTGCCGGCGTTGGACAGCTTCACCGCACGCTGGACGGTGTCGCCGGCCACCAGCCCGTCCGCCGCGAGGTTGAGGCGGTTTTCAGCGCCGCCCGGGGCGCCAAGGGCCATGATGACTGTGCCGGAGCCGACTTTGGTTTGGGCCTCGGTGGTCGAGACGAAGGCGCCGTAGGTTCCGAGACCGGCAACACCGGCGGCGGTGCCGACCAGGGCGAGGGAGGCGAGAACCTTACCGGTGGTGGTTGTCAGGCTGAGACCCATAAAAAACAACATCCTTTTCGTGTGCAGGGGCCGGCCGGAATCGGGGCGGCAGGAGACCGCCAGCTTCACCGGCTGACAAGTACAACAATGCCGGTCCAATTTCAAGCCCACCCGGTGCACGCCCAAGGTTTTCCAAAGGTTACCTCTAAACCTCAAGAACAGCTCAAGAATCGGGACGAAAAGCTCAAGAATCGGCTGCACGCCGACGTCGTCAGTCCGTGCGGTCCAGCAGCAGGTTGGTGATCCGCAGCGTGCACAGCCGCTGGCCGGCATCGTTGGTGATGACGACCTCGTGCGTGGTGACCGTCCCGCCCAGATGGATGGGGGTGGCCGTGATGGTGATCGTCCCCGCGCGGGCCGACTTGTGATGCGTGGCCGAGACGTCCACGCCCACCGCCGTCTTGCCCAGGGTGCTGGCATGGATGACCGCGGCCCAGGAGCCCACGGCCTCACCGACGGCGAGCGATGCGCCGCCGTGCAGGAGTCCGAAGGACTGCCGGTTGCCTTCCACCGGCATGGTCGCCACGACGCGCTGCACGGATTCCTCGACGATTTTCACGCCCATCTTCTCGTCAAGCTCGCCGAGGGTGATTTTCCACGGCTCGGTGCTGCCCGGCTCCGGCGTCATTGCATCTCCTTCGTGGTCCAGGGGCCAGCCCCAGCCGCGACTAGTGTGCGGCAGACCTCATTCATGTACTCTAGTCATATTACCGAACGGACGGTCAGTAATGCTCTGGCCGTGTTGATCTTGCCCCGCGTTGGAAGGACCCGTCAACGATGACCAGCACCGCAACCGCCCCGGAATCCACAGTAGAGACCGTAGAGTTCGTCCCCAGCTTCGTCCGCGGTTCCTGGTGGACGCCCGACGCCGGAGCCGCCGCCGGCGCGGCCCCAGTCCTCGATGCCAGCACCGGCGAGCTCCTGGCCAAGGTGAGCACCGAGGGGCTGGACCTTGCCGCCGTCGTGGACTACGGGCGCACCACCGGGCAGGCGGAACTCGGCGAGCTGACCTTCCACCAGCGCGCGCTCAAGCTCAAGGAACTGGCGCAGTACCTCAACGGGCGCCGCGATGAGTTTTATGCGCTCTCGGCGCAGACCGGCGCCACCAGGATCGACTCGATGATCGACATCGACGGCGGCATCGGGGTGCTCTTCACCTTTGGCTCCAAGGGCCGCCGCGAACTGCCCAACGCCCAGGTGGTGGTGGACGGCCCGATGGAGGCGCTGTCCAAGGACGGCTCGTTTGCCGGGGAGCACATCTACACCCGCATCCCGGGCGTGGCAGCGCAGATCAACGCCTTCAACTTCCCGGTGTGGGGCATGCTCGAAAAGCTCGCCCCGGCCTTCATCGCCGGAGTCCCCACCATCGTCAAGCCCGCCACCCCCACCGGCTATGTGGCCGCGGCCGTGGTCAAGGCGATCGTCGAATCCGGCATTCTTCCGCAGGGCTCGCTGCAGCTCGTCTCCGGCTCCGTCCGCACCCTGCTGGACCACCTCGACTACCGGGACCTCGTGGCCTT
>JAODMV010000165.1 GCA_025464875.1 Arthrobacter sp.
GGCAGCCTGATCACCCCTCAGTCGCCGGCCCCGCCGCCCCCGCCGGCCCCGCCGCAGTATCCGGCGGCCCCGCCGCATCCGCAGCATCGTCCAGCCCGAAAGCGCTGACGATAAATCCTCCAATGAACAGCCCGACCGGAACGGCACTGGAAATCGTGGGGAAACGCCACATCCGGCGCGTCCACGGTCCCGCTCGAATCCTATGGAACGTCCGAGCTGGGCACCTCGCGGAACGGCAGAACGCCCCGGCAGTCCGGGACCGTTGACACCGCCGTACGGCCGAACTATTCTACAACCAAATGGTTGTAGATCAGCTGAGTGACCCCGAACTTGACCGCCTGTTCCGGGCGTTCGCCGATGCGACCCGGCGCGACATCCTCGCCCGCGTCACCGCCGGCGAGTTCTCGGTGTCCGGGCTCGCGGCGCTGTACGCGATGAGTTTCGCCGCCGTGCAAAAGCACGTGGCGGTGTTGGAGCGCGCATCCCTCGTCACCAAGGAGAAGCGTGGAAGAGAGCAGATCGTGCGGGTCCGCCACGAAGGCTTACAAAAAGCCCAGCGGCTGCTCGATGGATACGAGACGATCTGGCGGCAGCGCGCCGATCGGATCGCGGACATTCTCGCTGAAGGATAGGAAGGGTTTCACCATGACGGTTATCAGTTCAGTCAAGAATCCCGAGGCGCTCAGCCTCACCTTCGTCGCCGAGTTCGACGCCCCCGTCGAGCGGGTATGGCAGGTCTGGGAAGACCCGCGCCAGCTGGAGCGCTGGTGGGGCCCGCCCACCTGGCCTGCGACCTTCGAGAAGCACGAGTTCGTGCCCGGCGGCAAGGTCAACTACTACATGACGGGGCCCGAGGGTGAGAAGAGCCGCGGCTGGTGGCGGATCACCGACATCCAGGCCCCGCACCGCCTCGAGTTCGACGACGGTTTCGCCGATGAGAACGGCGATCCGGTGGGCGACCTGGGAACGACCCACGGCGTAGTGACGCTCGAGGCGATCGGCGACCGCACCCGGATGACCATCTTGTCGACGTTCGAGGCGGAGGAGCAGATGGAGCAGCTGCTCGCCATGGGCATGGAGGAGGGCCTGAAAGATGCCGTTGGCCAGATCGACGCAGTCCTCGCCGGATCCGCCACCCGCTGACCCAACACGGAAATTGCCCGTCCGGCCGAGCCCGGACGGGCAATTCCCGTGTCAGCTAGTTCTCCTCCGTTAGTTCTTGTCGGTGGAGTGGCGCTTTCCCTGATCCAACAAGGCCGGGATGAGGATCAGCAGCCCGGCGATGGTGAGCACGACCCCCACGCCGGTGGTGGCGTTCGTCGCGGACGCGGCTACGAGCACCAGCGAACCCGTCGGGGCCAGGCCGGCTCCGATGGCTGTTCCGATTTCGCGTCCGGAGCCGACGCCGCTGGAGCGGGTTTCCGTTGGGAATTGGCGGCTCAGGAAGGCGCCCTGGGCCGAAAACATCATCGGAGCCACAATGCCCGTGCCGATGCCGATGGCCAGCATGATCTTGGCCGCTTCGCCGCTCTCCAGCAGGGCCAGGAACGGGAACGCGAACACCATCGACAGCACCGCGCCGGTGGCGATGACCAGCTTGGCGGAGAAGCGGTCGCACAGCCATCCGAAGATCGGCACGGCGATGATCGCCACGACACCCGCGATCGTGACGGCGCTGGCCGTGAGGTTCGCCGGGGTCTTCTGGTATTCGGTGATGTAGGAGAGCGAGAAGCTCTTGAAGATGTAGCTGACGGCGTTGTATCCGATGGCCAGCACGACGACGACCAGCAGCCCGCGCCATTCCTTGGCGATGAGCGCCTTGAACGGCAAGCGCTTGGACTTCGCTCCGGCCTCGCTGAGCCTTTCGTACTCCGGGCTTTCGGGCATGGAGCGGCGAACCCAGAGACCGACGGCGACCAGGAGGATGCTGAGAACGAAGGGGATGCGCCAGCCGCCGGAGATCAGGAACTCATCGCCGTTGAGCGTGAGCAGGAAGATCGTGAAGGAGGACAGGACCAGTCCGAGGTTCAGCCCCAGCGCCGGCCACGCGCCCTGGGAGCCGCGCTTGTTGCTGCGGGCGTGCTCGTAGGAGGCGCCGGCGGCGCCGGCATATTCGGCGCCGGCACCCATGCCCTGGAAGATGCGGACGATCAGCAGCAGGGCCGGCGCCCAGTACCCGACGGCGTCGAAGGTGGGCAGGATGCCGATGATGGCCGTCGAGATGCCCATCAGCATGAAGGTGACGATCAGGGTCTTCTTCCGGCCGATCTGGTCACCCATCGCGCCGAAGATAATCCCGCCGAGCGGGCGGGCGATGAAACCGACGGCAAACGTCACCGAGGCCTGGATCGTCGCCAACTGCGAGTCGCCCGCCGGGAAGAAGACTTTGGCGATGACGATGGAGGCCATGGAAGCGTAAAGGTAGAAGTCGAACCACTCAACAGTGGTGCCGACGATGGTGGCGGTTGCGACCTTGCGCAGCCGCCGTTTCTCCTCTGCGGGTGTTTCCGTTTGTATGGCGGTGGTGGTCATGAGGCTGATCCTTTGTCCGGAAGGGGGCTCGGCACCTTTGCCGGCCCTGAGATGGTGCGCCCTTCAAGGGCCTGCTGAACGATGTGTTCGGCGATGGCCAGGGAGGAGGTGGCGCCGGGGGAGGGGGCGTTACGCACCAGGACCATGTCCTGGCGGCGTGCAATCACGAAGTCATCCACGAGCGAGCCGTCACCGTTCATTGCCTGGGCGCGTACGCCACGCGTACCGGGAACGATGGATGCGCCCTCGAGCGAGGGAACGAACCGCATGGCCTCACTCATGAACTTGCGCTTGCTGATGACGGTCTGGAATTCGCGGATGGCCGAGGGCACGTTGCGCCGGGCGAAGTTCCAGAAGCCGGGGAACAGGGCGTAGTTCAGGACGTCCCGCAGATTGATATTTTTCCAGGAGTAGGATTCCCGCCCGAAGGAGATGAAGGCGTTGGGGCCGAGCATCATCTCGCCGTCGATGCGCTTGGTGAGGTGCACGCCCAGGAACGGGTGCTGCGGATCGGGAACCGGGTAGATCAGGCCGTTGACCTGGTCCCGTGCCTCCGGGCCGAGGAGGAAGTACTGGCCGAAGAACGGTACGATGCGCGGCGTGAAGGGCTCCCCGGTGGACGCGGCCAGCCGGTCCGACTGAAGGCCGGCGCATGCCACCACCAGATCGTAGTGTTCGCTGC
>JAODMV010000169.1 GCA_025464875.1 Arthrobacter sp.
GCCGGAGGCATCCCCGCGCCGACACGCGGACCGGAGTCAGCGCGGCGGACCCTCGACTCCCTGATCGCATCCATAGACCAGCTGGCAGCCACCGGCGGCGTCGCCCCACTCCCGCTTCCTGAACGAAAGGCCGTCGAGGAGTTCGTCTTTCACCACTCACTGGTGCATGGCTGGGCAGACGCGCTGGCCGCTCAGGGAGTCCTGACGGTCCGGCGAACCGCCGCCGCCGACAGGTTCTGGTCCCGCCTCCGGGCCGCTGTCACAGGCTTCTACGCCCCACCGGCTGACAGGGCCCCGCAGTCGGGCCTGGTGGCCCCGAGTACCGTCATCCACTCCGTTCCTAGTGGCTAAGGCCCAGCGCCGGGGCGAGCCAGTCCAACGCTTGTGCCAAGGCTTGCCGGGGGACTTCCCAGGAATGGCCTACTCCCGGAACCAGCTCCGTTTTGACGTTCATGCCGGCCCCGCTTGCGGCGTCGGCGGACTGGGTCTGGTACGCAGAGAAGGTCGGGTCCTGGCCCCCAACGGCGAGGTAGATCCTGCTGTGCGCGTAGTGTCGGGCGGACAGCACCCTGGCGGGGGTGAGGGCATCAAAGGCGGCCGCGTCGCCGCCGAAGGCCCGCCGGATCGTGGCCGCGCGGTCGGCACCGAGGGCTGGTTCGGCTTCGCCGCTGAAATCGATCGCCGAGGGGTAGATGTCGGGATGCAGGGCCGCCATCTGCAGCGCGCAGGTACCGCCGAAGGAGAATCCGCCGACGGCCCATCGTGCCGGATCCGTATCAACATGGAGGGTGGCGCGGATCCATGCCGGGACATCGACGGAGACATATGTATCGGCCCTGGCGATCATTGAATCGATGCACATGGTGTTGGCCGACTCCGAGCCGTTGACATCCGCCACGACGACGACGGGGGCGAGCCCGTCATGTGCGGCGGCGTAGGCGTCCATCTGGGTTTTCAGCCCACCGGCGCGCAGCCAATCGGCCGGAGTCCCAGGCTGGCCCGGGATCAGGACCAGGACCGGCAGCGCCGGCCCGGATGGTGCCTGCTGATAAGCCGGGGGCAGGTAGACGTAACCGGTACGGGAAGCGAAGCCCGAGACCGTGCCGGGGATCTGTACAGAATTCACGGTCCCGGCGGAGGGCAGCCCGGCAGGCTTCACCCACGCCTTGGCCACGGGGCCAGGGTTTTGGGCGGATGCTGGCTGCTGAAGCACGCCGGGCGTGGGTCGCTCGAGTGCAGGCAAGGCAGCGATGCCGGTGGTACTGGCGCCGGTGAGGTCATCGATGCTGCGATACGCACCGAAGTAGGCGTTCACCTGAAGCGCCGCACCAAGTACCAGCGCGGTCGTGGCAGCAGGAGCGAGGACTTTGCGCCGCCTGCCGTTTCCGGCCATGTTCAGGACGGCCAGCACCACGGCGAGGTACGCGACGCCGATCCACGCAGTGACGGGCCAGGGAAGTTCATGCGCCGTCGCCGCCGCGACGTTGGTCAGGAACCATGCGGTTCCCAGCGCCATCAGGACTGCCGCGGCGACGGCTGCCGCCACCGCCGTCCACCACCTCCGTCTCCTGCGGATCAAAAGGTAGAGTGCGCCGGTGACGGCAAGGGCGTAAACGACGGCGGGGAGGGCCCCGGTGAGCAGGTCGAGGCCCGTGAGCGCGTTCATACCGGGCGCCTCCTTTCATCTGGCGGCGGTGCCGTGCACCCATGACCGTTTTTATTGCGACCTTTATTGCCGCGTCACGGCGATCCGGGTGCGTCACCCGGATCGGTGTGTTCACCGCTCTGCTCGACGTCCGGGCCCGTATCACCGGGTTCCTCCTGCGCGCCGGCCGTTTCGGGGTCCTCGACGGCGCCCGGCACATCCGCCGCATCGCCCGGGGTGGGCGCGTCGACGGTAATGCGCTGAATGCCCGCCGTCGACTGGGTAGTCACGGGGGCCGGCGGGGAAGCCATTGCCGCCCCGATGCCCAGCCCGGCCGCTGCAAGGGCTCCGGTCCCTGCTATGAGGACTTTGCTCCTGGTCTTCCGCTCTGTCCCGTTCAATTCCGACTCCTTTCACAATGGACCGCGGTCCGTTGCGGCCCCTCGAGGGTGGCTGTGATTCCAGTATTGTCAGTGGCGCTGAGAGGACGCTTAGCGATGATGCGAAGTAGCTGAGAGGCGCCGGTGCGGAGTTGTTTAGCGCCGGTCTCGGACGCATCCTTGGAATATGGATGCTGATTCGGTATTGCCGCCCGGGGGTCGGGTGCGGGCGCGTTGGGGTGTGCGTAAGCGTGCGACGGCCACCGCGGTACTGGTCGTGGCCGGGGCGCTGCTGGTCGGCGGTCTGATCCTGCTCGTGCTGCTGCAGACTTCCCTGGTGGCGTCAACGGAAGCGAATGCCCGGCTGGAGGCCGCCGATGTCATCTCGCAGATGTCCGGGGACGAGGTCGCCGAAGCCGGCCACTATATTGCCTCGACCGCGCACAGCGGGGAATACGTCCAGATACTGGCTCCGGGAGGGACAGTCTTCGCCGCGTCCGTCCCTGCTGCCGCGGCGGTCCCGCTCACCGGATTGCGCCCGGCAGCCGGCCAGACCCTGACCCAGAACGCGTCAGCGCTGGACAGCCTCCGCAACGATGATGACACCCTCATTGTGGCCACCGGCGTCGACGTGGCCGGCCAGCTCTACACCGTGGTCGTGGCTTCCACGGTGCAGGTCCAGGCCGATACCGTCTCGACGGTCGCCTGGTTCATGCTGGGAGCCACCCCGCTCCTGCTGGCGGTGGTGGGCGTCTCCGTCTGGTTGCTGGTCGGGCGGTCCCTGCGCCAGGTCGAACGGATCAGGGGCCAGGTCGCTGGCATCAGTGCCCGGCGGCTGGGTGAACGCGTTGATGTGCCTGCCACCGCCGATGAGATCCAGGCCCTGGCGGAGACGATGAATACGATGCTGGACCGATTACAGGCTTCGGACCGGGAACAGCGCCGCTTCGTCTCTGACGCGAGCCATGAACTGCGCAGCCCTCTGGCGACCCTGAGCGCCGGGGTGGAGATCGCCGCAGCCGATCCCTCCGGGACGACGTGGCAAGAAATGAAGGCAATCCTGACCAAGGAAACGGCCCGGATGCGTTATTTGGTGGAGGACCTTCTGACCCTGGCGAAAAGCAACGACAGCGGCCTGCGGCTCGAGACCTCAGACGTGGATCTTGATGACGTCCTGAACGAGGAGATCCGCCGGCTCCGCTCCACAAGTACCCACCGCATCGAGGCACGTCTTGAACCCGCCCGGATCACCGGGGACGCCCGGCGGCTGGGCCAAGTCACGCGCAATATCCTGGACAACGCCGATCGGCATGCTGTTTCCCGGATCAGCATCCGGGTGCAAGGCAACGAAAACGGCTCAGTCGTGACGATCGACAACGACGGCCCTCCCGTGCCGGGACCCGAGCGGGAGCGGATTTTTGAACGGTTTGTCCGGCTGGACAAAAGCCGGTCGCGTGAAAGCGGCGGCAGCGGCCTTGGCCTGGCCATCGCGGCGGGAATCATGACAGCCCACGACGGCTGGATCCGTGCGGGCGAGGCACCCGACGGCGGATGCCGCTTTGAGTTAGGTTTTCCTCGCGCCGGCGCCGCGCACCTGACCGGCGAGCCGGTGAGCAGTGGTGCCGGGCACAACGCGGGCCGCGGAGGCTCAAAGATGCCGGTCAAGGCCCGGACGCCGGCGCGGCGCGCTTCGAAGGTGCAGCGCGGTTGAGTCGCCCGGCTAGACCCCCGGTGGTGCTTGCACTGGCGATTCCGGCGGCCGGTCGGCGGTGAGCTTATACCCCATTCCGCGTAGGGTGCTGAGGGTCTGCAGCCCGAAGGGGGTATCTATTTTCCGGCGCAGGTAGCCGATGTAGACCTCCACGACGTTGTCGCCGCCCTCAAAAGCCGGATCCCAGACGTTGGCTAGGATCTGGGATTTTGACACGACTTGGTCGTGGGTGCGCATCAGGTAGTGCAGCAGCCCGTATTCCCGGGCGGTCAGCTCGATCGCGGTGGCCCCCCGGCGGACGCTCCGGCTCCCGGGGTCCAGGGTGAGGGTCCCGAGGGTGAGCATCACTGGCCGTTCCGGCGCGCCGCGGCGAATCAGGGCTCGGATTCTGGCGACGAGGACGAGGAAGCTGAAAGGTTTGGTCAGGTAGTCATCAGCACCGAGATCGAAGGCGTCGGTCTGGTCGTACTCGCCGTCTTTGGCCGTCAGCATCAACACGGGGGTCCAGATATTGCCTTTCCGGAGTTCCTTGAGGACCTCGTAGCCGTTCTTGAGAGGCAGCATCAGATCCAGCAGGATCGCATCGTAGGAGTTCTCCGTTGCTGCCCAGAGGCCGCTGACCCCGTCGTGGGTCACGTCCACCACGAACCCCTCGTTGGTGAGGCCTCGGCGGACCGTTTCGGCCAGCATCGTTTCGTCCTCGACCAGCAGAATTCTCATGACGGTTCCTTCTCGTTGATACCGGCAGTATCGCCGACCGGAGTGAGCGGTACCTGAGTGACTGCGGTGTTGCTCTCAGCTGTCTCTCAGATCCGGTGCCGCATGCTGGTTCCATGAGACCAGCCAGGTCCGGTTGAAGTCAGGACAGCATGGTGAATTCCCCCTCCGAAAGCCCGGACACTATTTTCCCTGGCCTGCGGTCGTGGTGGTGGGCCGCGGCGGGGGTCTTCATGTTCGCCGGTACTGTCGCGGCCGGGTTTGCGGCGAAGTCATTCGGGCCTTGGACCCCTGAACTGGACATAGACATAACCCTGAGCCATGGCCGGAACAGCGCCCTGATAGCCGTCAGCGAGGCCATCCACCATGGCCTTGGCCCGGTGGGGGCAACCATCCTGGTCCTCATCATCTGTGGTTACCTGCTCTGGTTCCGGGACGGACCGGTCCAGGCAATGGCGTTTGGCTCCGTCGTTGCTGTCGGGTGGCTGGCTTCAACGGCAGGAAAGATTCTGGTGAGCCGTTCCCGGCCCCCGTCCGACGTCGCAGGGTCCCTCGTCCCCGAATCCGGGAAATACAGTTTCCCCTCCGGGCACACGGCTTTCGCTGCCTCCCTGGTCCTGGCTATCACTCTGGTACTCGCCCATAACACTGCCCAGCGGCTCGCCGCGCTGATCGGCGGCACGCTCTTTGTCGCCGTCGTGGCCTTCACACGGATGTATCTCGGGGTGCACTACCTCAGTGACGTGGTCGGATCCGTGTTCATCAGCAGTGCAGCTATCCTCGCCTGGGCACCGGTTTGGAACAATTTTATTGCACCCCGGGTCTCCGGCAACTCCTTTATTCAAGGGCTCGCAGTCAGGGCCACTGAACGGCGGTGAGTCAGTGAGTCTGCCCGAAGCATCCCGGGGAACTTCACTGTCTCCGAACGCGCTAAACGGAATCTCCGGGCCGCCAGCGGGTCCGATACCGACGGCACCTCCTAGGGCCCGGCCGCCGGGGCAGGGGAAACCGCCCCCAGCCCGGGTCACGGTGGCCTTTATCGCCGCCTTCTGGGCGGCAGGCGCACTGTCGTCCAGCCTTGTCACCGGTCCCGTCGGGCCCCTGCAAGCTAACGTGGCATTGACCGTGCACTCGCTCCCTGACCACGGCTGGGCGCTGCTGGCCTCGCCGCTCTGGGCGCAGAACCTGGCCGGGTACGTGTGGGGCACGGCGCTGGTGCTCACCGTCGGCCTGCCGTTGGAACGGCGGATGGGAAGCCTGAAGTTCACTCTCGCGGCGCTCGGCGCCCAAATCCTAGGAGCCGGAGCCACACTCGGCTTTCTGGCCGTCGCCCGGGGGACACTGGGGATCTGGGCCGATCAGATGAGCGGGCAGCTGTTCATGGGCCCAAGCGCTCTGATCACCGGAGCCGCGGCGGCGGGGACAGCGACCATGCCGACCCTGTGGCGGCGCCGGATCCGCCTGGTCATCTTCGCGGTACTGATGCTCCTGGCCCTCTTCAGCGGCGGGTTCGCGGATCTTGTCCGACTCGGCGCCGCGGTCGCCGGCGCGTTCCTGGGTCCGGTCCTTCTGGGCAGGCCGCCGCGCCTCGGGCGTCCGGTCAGTTCCAGGCACGAAGGACGCGTGCTGATCGCGCTCCTCGTGGCGGTTTCGGCCATCGGTCCGGTGGTGGCCGGCCTCGTACCGCACGCGGCCGGACCCTTGTCCGTCCTGCGTTTCTTGTTCACCAACATCCAGCCCGTGGACCCCCAGACCCTCCAGGGCCTCTGCACGGACCCGGCGCAGGCTAAAGATTGCGCAGGCGCACAGCTGCAGATGCGCGCCGGGGCCGGCGGGATCTTCATGGCGATCCTTCCGTCGTTTTTGCTGCTGCTGCTCTCGGACGGTCTTCGCCGCGGACGCCGCTTCGCCTGGGCGGCCACCTTGTTGATCCAGCTTGCTCTGTCTGTACTGGCCGGAATCACCATTGCCGGAGTCCTGCAGCCGGTAACACCGGATACCGCAGCCACGGAGGGGATCGGCGCCCTCGAAGCATCGGGGTACGCGCACCCGCTCAGCCTGGTGCTGCCGCTCCTTCTGCCCGTCTTGCTGACCGTCGTGTTGCTGATGGCCCGAAAGCTCTTCCCGGTGGCGGCCCCGCCAGGGACCTACCGTCGCCTCGCGGCCCGCGTTTTTGCCGCCGCAGGGGTGCTGGGGGCAATCTACATCCTCGCAGGACTGGCGCTGGCTCCGGGGTTCTCGCCAATGCCGGGGCCGGCGCAACTGCTGGCAGACCTCCCGGACAGGTTTCTGCCGCTCGGATACATGCTGGACGTATCTCCGGCGTTCTTCCCCCAAACCACCCCGGCGGTTTTGTTGTACGAGGGCATCGGCGTCATCTTCTGGGCCGTCGCCGGCGCACAGGTGCTCAGATCCTTCCTGCGCCCGGCTCCGGTCCGACACAATGCCGGGGCGGAGCGGGCCCGCCGAATCCTGAAAACGCAACAAGGCAGTTCCCTGTCCTGGATGACGACCTGGTCCGGGAACTCCTACTGGTTTTCCTCCACGGGCGAGAGCTTCATCGCCTACCGCGTCATCACCGGGATCGCCCTGACCCTCGGCGTCCCGGTCGGGCCGGAACCGCAGTGGAAGGACGCCTTCGAGGAATTCACCCGGTTCTGCACCGGAAACGGATGGACTCCGTGCTTCTACTCCGTCACTCAGGACCTGCGCGACTATGCCGTGTCCCTCGGCTGGGGCTCTGTGCAGGTGGCCCAGGAGACGCTTTTGCCGCTGGATTCCGTGTCGTTCAAGGGAAAGAAGTTCCAGGACGTCCGCACGGCCATGAACAACGCTGCCAGAGCCGGTATCCGTGCCAAATGGACGACGTACGCCGCGGCACCTTTCTCCGTGCAGGCACAGATCCAGGAGATATCCGAAGAATGGGTGGCCGACAAGAAAATTCCCGAGATGGGGTTCACCCTGGGTAGCCTGGATGAACTCGACGACCCCGACGTACGCCTCCTGCTCGCCGTCGACGGCCACCACAGGATCCACGCTGTGGCCTCCTGGCTGCCCGTCTACCGCAGCGGAATCATTGAGGGCTGGACCCTGGACTTCATGCGGCGCCGCAACGGGGGCTTCCGTGCCGGGATCGAGTTCCTTATTGCTTCCGCCGCGCTGAGCCTCAAAGCGGAGGGATACAAGTTCATCAGTCTTTCCGGGGTGCCCCTGGCGCGGGCGCTCCAAGAGACTGCCAGCGGCTTGGACAGGCTGCTCGACTGGCTGGGCGCAACCTTGGAGCCTGTGTACGGGTTCAGGTCTCTGCTGGCGTTTAAATCGAAATTCCAGCCCCGCTATGAACCGCTGTACATGCTGTACCCCGACGCGGCGGCGCTGCCCGCCATTGGAAACGCGGTCACGCGGGCCTACCTCCCTTCGATCAAGCTCGGAGAAAGCCTCGCTCTGGCCGGCCGGATCCTGCGCCGGCCCAGACGCTCCCGTTCCGCCGGTTTTCAGCTGCCGTGGTCCTCCTCGTCAGGCGGTTGTCAAAAAAAGTGAATCGCGAAAGTGAAATCCCCGGTCAAAGGTCAAAGTGGATCGCGTAAGTCGATCGTGTAAGTTGTTCGCGGCGGATCGCGTAAGTCGATCGTGTAAGTTGTGCGCGCCGTGCGGCTGACCGGTATCTAGTGGGCTTTCAACGGGCGGCGGGCGTACCCGGCGAGGTTCGCCCCAAAAGCCTCTGCTGGGCTACGACCGCGTGCCTAGCGATCCCGTGCTTGAGGTAGTAGTTGCCATAGACGCCCATCGTGTCGGTGTTCATCGACCAACCCTTCATGACCCGGGCGAGCGTCGGCAACTTCCAGTTCATGAGCTCCTGGGCTTCACCGGGTGCCGCCTCCAGTGCTGCTCTCAGGTCCGGTTCGAGGGTGCCGATATCGAACCTCTTTCCCGGCTCCATACCGATCTTTCCCAACCGCGCGATCATGGGCTGATCGGTGATATCGGGCGCGTGCAGCTTGAGCAGCTCGGCCGCGTAGGCGAAGTAGTCACCGGCCGGCATGCTGTCGAGCAGCCCCTTGGCCGGCGTCGTCGGGTCCGCGCAGAGCTCGATCGCCGCCGGCGCCGGCAGGGCCGGCTGGCCCCACTCCGAAAGCCGCGTGACCTGGAAGCCCTCCTGGATCTTGTGCACCGCGGCGTAGTCCTGCGGGCCGCTGGTCTTGATGCGGCCGATGACCCAGACATAGGAGGCCGGCGCCGGGAGGTGCTCCACACCCTCAGGCACCGTTACCGTCCAGTCGGGCGGGGTGACGAGGAAATTGCCCGTGCCGGTACCGGAGCTGCGCCAGGCTGGCGAGGCGAACACGTCCGTCCACAAGTCGAGCATCCACAGGAGGTAGAACCGCCCGTCGGTCTCTGGCGTGGCGACGACCAGCGGCTCATGACTGAGATCCAGCCACGCGATCGAATACAGCGTGTTGGAATTTGATTCCATCACACTCTCGTATCCGGCGGGGGGATACTCCGGGAAGCTCACGAACCTGTTCATCGGTCCCTTGCCGTACTCTCGTCCGGGGTCGATGTTTGTGAGCTGCTTCCGTGAGATGTCCATGGACAAGATCGGATAGAAATAGATGTAGGCGTCGACGGCGATGGCGCGGGCTTCCGCGGGGCTGACTCCGGCGTGGGCCTGTGCCGTATGTCTTATCTTTCCCGAGGGACTCATGACTTTTACCTCCCCAGCAGCCGGTGTCTTCTTTCGCCATGGCCGTTGTTATCTTCCGGCGGCCGGCGATGGTTTCAGTATTGACAGTGGCGCCTTAGAGGACCCTTAGTGATGCTGTGACGGAGCTGAGAGGGCGAGGTGCCCAACCTCTTCTCTGGTACCCCGCAGTCCGTTAGCGTTTTCGGTGATGCACCTTCCCAGACGGGGTTCTGGAGGACGGTTGCTCTGGTGCTACACCCGATTCATCGTCGCGCTGCTGAACCGGGACCGTAGCTATTCGGGTGGGCACGGCCTGTGCCTACGCCGCTGATAACAGTTCCCTCGACACGACCGAGCTCGTCGGACAGGGAGCGGAGGTTCCCGCTCTGTATGGGGCCCTCAACCGCAGAAAGATGACCGGACAGATAGCGCTGTCCCGGCACCCGTGACAACGTCAAGCGACCCTCGCGTGTGCGCAAAGGGCGGGCGCTTACCGTAATTCCCACGTCACGAGTGCCTACGGCGCTTCACCCTGCCCCTGTCTGCCTGCGGCATCCATCAGGAAACATCACAAGGGAGGCAAATCTCATGAAAAAAGTAGTTCGGTTGTTTGGCACCACTTTGCTGGTTACAGGAATGGGCGTCGGCGGGTCGGCCCTCGCCGCGGGTGCGGCGTCAGCGGACACTGGAACGCACGCCGCCGCCTCTGCCGCGGCCTCCAGCCTCCAGCTAACTGGCAACTCCTGGTCCGACGGTGACAACTGTTGGGGGAGGGATAGTCACGGCGACGGTGACAACTGCCGGGACGGTCATGGCGACAGGGGTGGCGACCGTGGCCACCGGAATGGTGACCGGCACGGTGACGGTGGCGACCATGGCGACCATGGCGACGGGCACGGTGACGGTGGCGACCACGGCCATTAGAAAGGCAACTGAGCCCGTTTCAGCGGGATGAAAGGGTTCCGGGAACAGCCTGAAGGGCACCGCCTAGCGGCGGTGCCCTTCAGTATCGCTTTGCCCGCTGTGCACCCCTAGCTGCAGAGCCGGTTCGGCTCATGCTCGGAACGTCGTGCAGCCGCAGACGCGGACCATTCCGCAGGAAAAGGTGTCAGCGCTACTGGGCTGGTTCAGCCGCCGGGGGCAGTCGCTGCCGCCTTGGGTTCCTTCGCCGGCAGGGGCTGGGGGT
>JAODMV010000245.1 GCA_025464875.1 Arthrobacter sp.
TTCGCGATCGACCGCATCAACGAAGCCGTGGCCATCAACATCGCCTGCTCGCTGGGGATGCTCACCCAGCACCAGGTCGACCAGCTCGCGGCGTGGGGCGTCCACCGCTACAACCACAACCTGGAAACCGCGCGCAGCTACTTCGCTGAGGTTGTCACCACGCACAGCTACGAAGAGCGGCTCGAGACCTGTGCCATGGTCAAGGCCGCCGGCATGGAGCTCTGCTGCGGGGCGTTGATCGGCATGGGCGAATCCCTGGAACAGCGGGCCGAGCTCGCCGCGCAGCTGGCAGCCCTGGAACCCCACGAGGTCCCGCTCAACTTCCTTAACCCCCGGCCCGGGACCCCGCTCGAAAACCAAGGCATCATGGACGGAAAAGACGCCCTGCGCGCCATTGCCGCGTTCCGGCTGGCCAGGCCCACGACCGTGCTGCGGTACGCCGGCGGACGGGAGCTGACCCTCGGCGACCTCGGCACCCGGGACGGCCTGCTCGGCGGCATCAATGCCGTCATCGTCGGCAACTACCTCACCACGCTGGGCCGCCCCGCCGACTCAGACCTGAACCTGCTGGTCGAGCTGAACATGCCCATCAAGGAATTCCAGAAGTCATTGTGAAATCTTCAACCCATAAAGCGCACTCCACCGGCGTCCCGACAGACTCGACTACCGGCACGTATTGCGGGCACTGCGGGGAGCCCGACGACGGCGGTTCCGGGCCGTCGTCGGACCCTCACGGTCTCTGCCGGGAACAGCTGGTGCTGGAGCCGCCACGTTATTGCGCCCACTGCCGGAGGCGGATGAAGGTCCAGGTCACGCCGTTGGGCTGGAGCGCGGAGTGCTCCCGCCACGGGGTCCTAGTCCGATGACACCGGTCCCGGCCCAGAGGAGCCTGATTCAGCGGGACCGCGCACGCCTGTGGCACCCCTATGCCTCCGCGTCCCCGGACCTTCCGTTGTGGGAGGTCGAGGCTGCCGACGGCGTGCGGCTGCGGCTCCGCAGCGAAGACGGCGACCACCATGAAGTCGTGGATGCCATGTCCTCGTGGTGGTCGTCGATCCACGGCTACCGCCACCCCGTGCTGGATGCTGCCGCGAAGCGGCAACTGGCTGACTTCAGCCATGTGATGTTCGGCGGCCTCACCCATGCCCCGGCGGTGGAACTGGCCGAGCGGCTGGTGGACATGGCCCCTTCCGCGCCTGGGCGGTCGCGCCTGGAGCGGGTATTCCTTGCGGATTCGGGTTCGGTCGCGGTGGAGGTCGCGCTGAAGCTGGCGGTGCAGTTCCAGACCGCATCCGGCCACCCCCAGAGGCAGCGGTTCCTGAGCATCCGCGGCGGATACCACGGCGACACCTTCGCGGCGATGGGGGTCTGCGACCCCGTGGACGGCATGCACGCCGCCTTCCCCGGCCTGCTGGCCGGCAACGTGTTTGCTCCCCGTCCCCCGGCCGCGGCCTCCGCAACCCCGGAAACCGTGACGGCGTGGGCAGCGGAGCTCCAGGACCTCGCCGCCACGCATTCCGGGGAGCTGGCCGCAATCATCGTCGAACCGGTCCTCCAGGGCGCCGGCGGCATGCACGCCTACCCGGCCGGCTGCCTCACAGCGTTGCGGCAGGTGGCAGACCGGTACGGGCTGCTGCTCATTTTCGATGAAATCGCCACCGGGTTTGGCCGCACAGGTCAGCTGTTTGCCGCCGGTCATGCCGGCGTGGTCCCTGACATCATGTGCGTGGGCAAGGCCCTGACCGGCGGGTACCTGACCCTCGCCGCCATGCTCTGCACCGCAGACGTGGCCGCTGCCGTATCCAACGGACAGGCCGGGGCATTACTGCACGGACCCACCTTCATGGGGAACCCGCTGGCGTGTGCGGTGGCCAACGCCAGCCTCGGCATCATCGACGACGGCGGCTGGCGGGCCGACGTCGCCCGGATCGGCGCGGGCCTGGTGTCCGGGCTGGCCCCCGCCCGGGAACTTGAAGCCGTGGCGGATGTCCGCACCCTCGGCGCCGTCGGAGTCATCGAACTCCACGACGCCGTCGACGTCACCGCGGTCACTGCCGCGGCCATCCGGCACGGGGTCTGGGTGCGCCCGTTCCGGAACCTCGTCTACACCATGCCCCCGTACATCAGCACCGCGGCGGACATCGAACAGATCACCGCAGGCATGACGGCGGCCGTGGCCGAAGTCCACGAACGCGCCCCGGCACGGTCCGGAGGAGCGGCATGAGCGCCTCGATGAGCCGGTGGCTTGAACGGCAGGCAGCAGTCCGGGACCGACGGGACCTGGTCCGCCGGCCCCTCCCCCGCGCCGCGGACGAACAGTTCATCGATCTGGCCAGCAACGACTATCTGGGCCTCGCGGCGGACCCGCGGGTTGCCGAGGCCGCCGCGGCGGCAGCGTCGCGGTGGGGTGCCGGCGCCACGTCCTCGCGCCTGGTCGCCGGGACCACCCGGCTCCATCTTGATCTCGAGCAGGAACTGGCCAGGCTGGCCGGGATGGAAGCGGCGCTGGTGTTCTCCTCCGGATATCTGGCAAACATCGGTGTGATCACGGCACTGGGCGGCCCCGGGACCCTGATCGTCGCCGATGAACACTGCCACGCCTCGATGATCGACGGAATCCGGCTCAGCCGCTCCCGCACCGAATCGTTTACCCACAACAGCGCGGAGGAAGCCGGCCGGCTGCTTACTGACCGGCCGGAGCCGCGCGCACTCATCGCCGTCGAATCCCTGTACAGCGTGCTCGGCGACGAAGCCCCGCTCACCGAGCTCCTGGCCCTGGCGGAGCAGTATGACGCTGTGCTGCTCATCGACGAGGCGCACAGCCTGGGAGTCACCGGCACCGGTAACTTTCAGGGCCGCGGCTCGGTGGCCGGGACGGCCCTTGCCGGGCATCCGAACGTGATCGTGACCGCGACGCTGTCCAAGGCTCTCGGCAGCCAGGGCGGAGCCGTCCTGGGGTCCCCCTTGCTGCGGGAACACCTCATCAACCGCGCCCGGAGCTTCATGTTCGACACCGGCCTGGCGCCGGCCTCGGCAGCGGCTGCCCTCGCCGGGGTGCGGATCATCCGCGACGAACCATGGCGGGCGGAATCCGTCCGGGACAACGCTGCGGCGCTTGCCGCCGGGCTCGCCCCGGCCCTTGCAGCCCGCGGCGCTGCCGTTGACCGGGCCGCGGGGGCCGTTCAGTCCATTGCCATGCCGTCCGCCGAATCGGCCCGGGCCGCCGCCGAGGCCGCGCGCCTGTCGGGGGTGCGGGTCGGCTGCTTCCGCCCG
>JAODMV010000284.1 GCA_025464875.1 Arthrobacter sp.
CCTCGGCGCCGTCGCCCTCGATCAGGTCGGTGATGACCAGTTCCGTGGGGACGTCGCCCTCGGGGAAGTCAATTTCCGGCTTCTGGCGGTCGAAGTTGCGCTGGCCAAATGACATGGTTTCTCCTTATTGCGTGGCTATTAGGGTGGCGTGTGGGGTGCGGGGTGGCTATTTGACGCCGAGGATGTCGACGACGAAGGTGAGGTCGCCCTTGGCTTCGCCCTGGCCTTCGTCACCGTAGGCGAGGTCCTTGGGGATGACCAGGAGGACGCGGGAACCGACGGTCTTGCCGGTCAGGCCCTGCGTCCAGCCCTTGATGACGCCGGTCAGCGGGAAGGTGGCCTTCTCGCCGCGGTCGTAGCTGGAGTCGAAGACCGCTCCGCCGTTCATCGCCACCCCGACGTAGTTGACGGTGAGGGTATCGGTCTCCTTGACCTCGGGGCCCTTGCCCTTGATGAGGTCCTGGGCGACGAGGGCAGTCGGGGCGGCTACGCCTTCGACTGAAATCTCGGGGATGCCCTGGTCGTTTTCCTTCACGGTCGGCAGTCCGGCCGGCGGGGCGACCGGGTCGCCCTCGGGCTTGTCCAGGACCTTCGGAGCGTCCTTGGCCGAGAGCACCTTGACCACCAGCAACTGGGTGGGCGTGGCTTCCGCACCCTCGGCGGCGGCCTGGCCGGGAACGGCGAGGGCCAGGTGGGAGCCGATCTTCGCGCCGACGAAGGCGTTGTAGATGACGGCGCTGCTGGTCTTGAGCTGGTCGTTCAGCTCGAGTGGCTCGGGATCGTTCGGGAAGGTGTCTTCGAGTGTGGCGCCGTCCGTGCCGTTGAAGGCCACGATGGAGATGTGGGCAATCTGGTTGGCCTTGACCCTGTCGCCGCTGCCCTCGGTGATCACCTTGACAGTGGGTTCCTTGACTTCGAGCGGCTTGGTGAAGTCAACACCGGGCGCCTTCTTGTCGCCGTTGTCGGTCAGCTTGACGGAGTCCAGTTTGGCGGTCTCGCCGGCGGACTGGCTTGTGGGTTCCGGGGCTGGCGGCGGCGTTCCTCCGCAGGCGGTCAGCAGCAGCAGTCCGGGAAGAAGAATTGCTAGTAGTCGGCGCACTTGAGAACTTTCGTCGAGGCAGGGTGGGCGCGTTGCCGGACGGTTTCCCGTGGCAAAGTAAGCGGTGGCCGCCTAACGGCCCGTTTCCAGAATAACGCGGAAAGCTGGGTATCAGCCCATAGCGTACGCCGGAAGGTGGGTATCAGCCCATCGAGTCCAGCAGCGCCTCGACCCGCTCGTCCACGCTCCGGAACGGATCCTTGCACAGTATGGTCTGGTGGGCCCGGTCGTTGAGTTTCAGGTGCACCCAGTCCACGGTGTAGTCGCGGCCCAGTACCTGGGCCCGCCGGACGAAGTCGCCGCGGAGTTTGGCGCGGGTGGTCTGCGGCGGGGCGTCCACCGCGTCCTTGATCGCCGTGTCATCGACTATCCGGCGCACCGCGCCGCGTTGCTGTAGCAGGTAGAAGAGCCCCCGGCTGCGGGAAATGTCGTGATACGTCAGGTCAAGCTGTGCGATCCGGGGGGCGTCGAGGGCCAGGCCGTGGCGTTCGCGGTAGTTGTCCATCAGCTTCTTCTTGATGGCCCAGTCAACCTCGGTGTCGATGGTGCTGGTGTCGCCACTTTCGATGGCGTCGAGGGTGCGTTCCCACAGGTCCAGGATCACCGGCACATGCGCGTTGTGGGCGCCGTGTTCGGCCACGAAGGCGGTCACCTTGTTCAGGTATTCGCGCTGGATTTCGAGGGCGGTCAGCTGCCGGCCGTTGGCAAGGCGCACCAGCGCGCGGCCGCTGAGGTCGTGCGAGATCTCGCGGATGCTGCGGATGGGGTTTTCCATCCGCATGTCCCGCATGATGACCCCGGCTTCGATCATCCGCAGGATCAGGTCCACGGTGCCGATCTTGAGCAGCGCCGTGCTTTCCGACATGTTCGAATCCCCCACGATGACGTGCAGGCGCCGGTAGAACTCGGCGTCGGCGTGAGGCTCATCGCGGGTGTTGATGATGGGCCGGGACCGCGTGGTGGCGGAGGACACCCCCTCCCAGATGTGGTCGGCCCGCTGCGAGAACGCGAACGTGGCCCCGTGCGGGGTCTTCAGGATCTTGCCTGCCCCGGCGATGAGCTGCCGCGTGACGAGGAACGGGATCAGGATCTCGGCGAGCCGGGAAAACTCGCCGCGGCGCGGTATGAGGTAGTTCTCGTGGCTGCCGTAGGAGTTCCCGGCGGAGTCGGTGTTGTTCTTGAACAGGTACACCGTGCCGTTGAAGCCCTCGGCGGCGAGCCGTTCCTGGGCCTCGTCCACGAGGTCGCAGAGGATCAGCTCCCCGGCGCGGTCATGGGAAATCAACTGGGCAAGGTCATCACACTCGGCCGTGGCATACTCCGGGTGGGAGCCGACGTCGAGGTACAGGCGCGAGCCGTTCGTCAGGAAGACGTTGGAGGACCTTCCCCAGCTGACCACCTTGCGGAAGAGGTAACGGGCCACTTCCTCCGGGGCGAGCGGCCGCGACTCGGGGCTCGAATAGGAAATTCCGAATTCGGTTTCAATGCCGAAAATGCGCTTGTCCATCTCAGTTCTCCTCAGCAAGCAGGGCTACGACGTCGGCGGCGTCGAGCCGGCGGAAGGCCCGCCGCGTGCCGCGGCCGCTTTCCGAGCCGCGGTCCAACACTGCGACCTCCACGGCCGACGGCGGCAGCGTGGCGGTTTCCTTGTCCGCCACGAGTCCGGCCAGGGCCAGGCGGATGGCCCCGGCGAAGTCCAGTTCGCCCTGCCAGCCCGCCTCGACGGCTTCCGCCACCTTGTCCGCCTGTCCGCCCATCACGACGAACCCGGGCTCGTCGGCGATGGACCCGTCAAATGTCAACCGGTACAGGTGGTCCCCGTCCCGGGTGCGGCCGACCTCGGCCACGGCCAGTTCCACCTCGAAGGGTTTTTGCTCGGCAGTGAACACCGCCCCGAGGCTCTGCGCGTAGACGCTCGCCAGTCCCCTGGCGGTGACGTCCTCGCGGTCGTACGAGTAGCCCCGGACGTCCGCGTACCGCACACCGGCCTGCCGAAGGCTTTCAAACTCGTTGTACTTCCCGACGGCGGCAAAGGCGATCTTGTCGTAGATCTCGCCGATCTTGTGCAGCGAGGGTGAAGGGTTCTCCGCCACGAGGGCGATCCCGTCCCGGCAGCTGATGACGACCACCGAACGTCCGCGGGCGATGCCTTTCCGTGCGAAATCCGCACGGTCCTTCATCAGCTGTTCGGGTGAAACATAGAACTGCTGGGTCATCTCAGGCCTCCCGCTGGGCCGCGGCCCTGGATTCAATGATGGTGCCGGCCACCGCGGCGAGCTCGCGCTCCGGGACCCTGACAGCGCCCGTACGGTTCACGATATAGACCACCGGCCAGAGCTGCCGGATCGGGTCCGGGCCGCCCGTGGCGGAGTCGTCGTCGGCGGCGTCATACAGTGCCTCGACAGCGACGGCGACGGCGTCCTGTTCGGAAAGGTTGGGCCGCCAGAGTTTCTTCAGCGCCCCGCGGGCGAACATGGAGCCTGAGCCCACGCTGTGATGCTCCTGCTCCTCGTAGCGTCCGCCGGTGACGTCGTAGGAGAACAGCCGGCCGACGCCGGCCGGCCGGTCGAAGCCGGCGAACAGCGGGACCGCGGCGAGCCCCTGCATCGCCATCGGAAGGTTGCTGCGGATCATGGCGCCGAGCCGGTTGGCTTTTCCGTCCAGGCTCAGCAGCGTTCCTTCGATCTTCTCGTAGTGCTCCAGCTCGACCTGGAACAGCCGGGTGATGTCCAGGGCTATGCCGGCCGTCCCGGCGATGCCCAGCACGGAGTACTGGTCCGCCGGAAACACCTTCTCGATGTGCCGGCTGGCAATCACATTGCCCATCGTCGCCCGGCGGTCACCCGCCATCAGTACTCCCCCGGCGTAGCTCAGGGCCACGATCGTCGTCCCGTGCGGCACCTGCAGCGGCGCGGCCGCCTGGGCGGTGAGCGCGGTGGCAGGCAGCTGGTTAAAGGGCAGCAGCTCGGGACGTTGGCGTTGCAGGTGTTCGGTGAACGAGGACGTCGCGTTGGCTGCTACCTGGTTGGCTGTTGTTTCCTGCACTGGTGCACTCCCTCAATGTGGTGGATCAACCACTCGTCCGGTCTCAGCCCTTCGTGCCGCCCTCGTCCGGCGGCCGGCGGGCGGTCCTACTGGCCGCCCTTTTGGACGAAGGCCCGGACGAACTCCTCGGCGTTGGATTCCAGGACGCCGTCAATCTCGTCTAGGAGATCGTCTACGCCCTGCGTTGCTGCCGACGCCTGGGCTTCCGCGGGTGCCGGCGGGGCGGCGGGCACGTCCTCGTCAACCTCGGTGTCCCGCGCCTGCGGCTGCTGCTGTTCCTGGCCTGCCATTGCTCTCTCCTTCCGTCCGTCCCCTTTGTGCGAGGGACATCCTGTAGCAATATTGTCACGTCCGGGGCGTCGGCGGGGGCCTTTGTTCCTACGAACCCGGGCTAAGTCCCAAGAGTTCGGCGAGGAACGGCCCGGCCTCGCGGTGACGGGCAAAGAGGACGCCGGTGAGGGCTTCGGTGCCGCGCAGCGGCTCGCGGGTGGGGACCCGCTGGAGCCGGCCGCGGCCGGGCACATCGAAGATGACGGAGTCCCAGCTGGCCCCCACAAGATCCGTGCCGAAGCGGCTGACGCAGCGTCCGCGGAAGTAGGCGCGCGTGTCCGACGGCGGTTCCGTCGCGGCGCGCGCGATCATCGCCTCGTCGACGACCCGCTGCATGCGGTCGCGGGCGAGCAGGCGGTGGTAGAGCCCCTTTTCGGGCCGGATGTCTGCCCATTGCAGGTCCACGAGGCCGAGCCGGGCGTCGTCCCAGCCCAGCCCGTCGCGCTGACGGTACCCCTCGAGCAGGGAGAGCTTGGCCAGCCAGTCCACCGAGGTGGCGGCCGCTGCCCGGTCGGAGCCGAGTTCGGTAAGCGTCGATTGCCACCGCTCCAGCACGGCGTGGGTGTGGCCGTCGCCGTCCACGGCATCGGCGACGCCGGTGTCCTGGGCGTGTTTCGCGGCGGCCTCGAAGTAGATCCACTGCAGGTCCAGGGCGGTGATCCGGCGCCCGTCAAGCAGCCGCAGGGTGGCCGTGAGCGAGGTGTCGTGGCTGATGGCCTGCAGCGCCGCGACCGGTTCGTGGACTTCCACGCGCGGTGCCAGGCCGGCCTCGATCAGGCTCAGGACCATCGCGGTGCTGCCGAACTTCAGGTAGTTGGAGGCCTGGCTCAGGTTGGCGTCGCCGATGATGACGTGGAGCCGGCGATACTTGTCCGCCGTGGCGTGCGGTTCGTCGCGGGTGTTAATGATCGGGCGGCGGATGGTGGTCTCGAGTCCGACTTCGGTCTCGAAGAAGTCCGCGCGCTGGCTGATCTGGTAGCCCGGCCGGGAGCTGTCCTGGCCCAGGCCCACCCTGCCCGCGCCGCAGATGATCTGGCGGGTGACGAAGAAGGGCGTCAGCCCGCGCACAATATCGCCGAACGGCACCGCGCGGGGCATCAGGTAGTTCTCGTGGGAACCGTAGGAGACCGACTTGTTGTCGGTGTTGTTCTTGTAGAGGTTGATCGGCGGCAGCTCCGGGTCTGCGGCGAGGCGGCGCACGGCGGCCAGGGCGACGAGGTCGCCGGCGGCGTCCCAGGCCACGGCATCGCGCGGGTTCGTGACTTCCGGGCTGGAGTACTCGGGGTGGGCGTGGTCGACGTAGAGCCGCGCCCCGTTGCCCAGCACCATGTTCATGAGCAGCGTGCCGGACTCGTCCTCGCCGTCGTGCTCCAGCTCGTCCCTGCCGTAGGCCAGAGCGACCGCCTCGGCGTCCAGGACCGGCGGCTGGTCGGTGAGCTGTTCCGGAGCCGCCGCGCTCCGCTCGAGGGTCCAGCCGCGGGCGTCATGCAGCGGTTCCTCGTCCGTGTAGTCCCAGCGGGTCTCGGCTCCCCCGGCGGCGCGCATGCGCGTCACCTGGGCGTAGGCCTGGATCACCCGGGCGGACATCATGGTGGCGTTGGCCCCCGGGGCGGAGGGCGCGTGGATGCCGTATTCGGTCTCCGAGCCCATCACCCGCATGGCACCGCCCACCGGCAGGCCTCCGCTAGCGTCCGCGGGCCGGCCGGTCGCTTGTCCTGTCACAGGTACTGGCCCGTGCTGGGCATCGTCTCAATGGACTTGCCGGGTTCCTGGCCCGCCTTGCCTTGGACGATGGTGCGGATATACGTGATGCGCTCGCCCTTCTTGCCCGAGATCCGCGCCCAGTCGTCCGGGTTGGTGGTGTTGGGCATGTCCTCGTGCTCACGGAACTCGTCCACGACGGCGCGCAGCAGGTGGTCGATGCGCAGGCCCTTCTGCCCGATCGTGAGCAGATCCTTGATGGCGTACTTCTTGGCACGGTCAACCACGTTCTGCACCACGGCGCCGGAATTGAAGTCCTTGAAGTACAGCATTTCCGTGTCGCCGTTGGCGTAGGTGACCTCGAGGTACTCGTTGGACTTCTCCGTGGAGTACATCGCTTCGACGGTGCGCTGGATCATCGCGTCCACGGTGGCCTGCACATCGCCGTCGTGCTCGGCGAGATCGGACCCGTGGAACGGCAGGTCGGTGGTGATGTACTTGTTGAAGATGTCCGCCGCGGCCTCGGCGTCGGGGCGCTGGATCTTGACCTTGACGTCGAGGCGTCCCGGCCGCAGGATGGCCGGATCGATCATGTCCTCCCGGTTGGAGGCGCCGATCACGATGACGTTGTCGAGCCGCTCCACGCCGTCGATCTCGCTGAGCAGCTGCGGAACGATGGTGGTTTCGACGTCGGAGGAGATCCCGGTGCCGCGGGTGCGGAACAGCGAGTCCATCTCGTCGAAGAACACCACGACGGGGCTGCCCTCGGAGGCCTTCTCCCGGGCGCGGGCGAAGATGAGCCGGATGTGCCGTTCGGTCTCGCCGACGTACTTGTCGAGGAGTTCCGGGCCCTTGATGTTCAGGAAGTAGCTCTTCATGTCCGTCTTGCCCGCGCGCTCGGCGGCGCGGGCGGCCAGCGAGTTGGCCACGGCCTTGGCGATGAGCGTCTTCCCGCAGCCCGGCGGGCCGTAGAGCAGGATGCCCTTGGGCGCCTTCAGCCCGTGTTCGCGGTACAGGTCCGGATGCAGGAACGGCAGTTCGACGGCGTCGCGGATCTGCTCGATCTGCGGGCCCAGGCCGCCGATGTCCTGGTAGGTGATGTCCGGAACTTCCTCCAGGACCAGGTTCTCCACCTCGGAGCGCGGAATCTTCTCCAGCGCGTAGCCGGTGCGCGAGTCTATCGAGAGCGCGTCGCCGACCCGGAGCTTCTGCGTGAGCAGGGCGCCGGAGAGCCGGATGACCCGCTCCTCGTCCGCGCGGCCGACCACCAGGGCCCGGTCGGTCCCCAGCAGTTCCTTCAGCGTGACAAGGTCGCCGGCCCGCTCGTAGCCCAGGCCGGCCACGACCAGCAGGGCCTCGTTGAGCAGGACCTCCTGGCCGACCGCCAGCTGGTTGATGTTGACCAGCGGGCTGACCCCCACCCGCATTTTCCGGCCGGCGTTGAAGATGTCCACGGACTCTTCGGTGGCGGCCTGGCCGCTGTTGCCGGCGGTGGGCTGGCGCCTCGGGTTGAGCTGCAGCACGGTGCCGAAACTATAGGGCGGCTGGCCCTCCTGGTCCAGGGCATTCTTGAGCCGGAGGATCTCGGCCTTGGCCGTCTCAAGCATGCCGACCAGTTTGGAATTGTTCTGCGTCGCAGCGGCGAGCTGGCGGTCAATGTGCCGGAGCTTGTCCCGGAGGATATTGACCTGCCGCTCCGCCACCGACAGTTCACTCGAGGCGTAGCGGTCGCCGTCGGGCGCGGCGTGCCGCCCATCAGGCCATCCGGCCGTTGCCTCCGAGTCGTCTGCCGGTGTGCGGCCCGGATCGGTGTTCGGAGTCTCCATCGTGCATCAGCCCCTTCCTACGCTTCTATTAAGACCTTAACCCCAAGAAGGCAGGTGCCGCTGGTGACATCCGAAGATAGTTCCTACTTTGTGGCCTCCGGCGCGTCCTTGACGTTGGTTCCGGCGATCGCGTCCCGGGCGGCCCGGCGCAGCTTCTTGTCCGAGACGGCCCGTTCCCCGACGGCGCCGGGCGTCCACGCGTTGACGTCCTCCTCGTTGAAGTCGGTCTTGGAGGGGCGGCGCTTGACGGAGATGCCGGTAACGCCGTCGGCCAGCCGGCGCGTGACGAGCAGGAAGCCGGTGTGGGCCACCATGCGGTGGTCCGGACGCACGGCGAGGCCCTCGAGGTGCCAGCCGCGGACCATCGATTCCCAGGCGTCGGGTTCGGTGAAGCGGCCGTCGGCGCGGATGGCCTCGGCGGTCCGGGACAGCTGCGTCACGGTGGCGACATAATTGATCCACACGCCGCCGGGAGCCAGCACGGTTGCAACGGCGTCGAGGCATTCCCAGGGTGCGAGCATGTCCAGGACCACCCGGTCCACGGATCCCGGAGCCTCGGTGCGGACGACTTCCTCCTGGAAGTCACCCAGGGAAATTTTCCACGCCGGGTGCGGTCCGCCGAAGATGGTCTCGACGTTGCCGCGGGCGATGTCCGCGAATTCCTCACGGCGTTCAAAGGAGTGCAGGTAGCCGTTGTCCCCCACCGCACGCAGCAGGGAGATGGACAGCGCGCCGGAGCCCACCCCCGCTTCGACCACGCGGGCGCCCGGGAAAATGTCCGCCATGGTGACGATCTGTCCGGCGTCCTTGGGGTAGACCACCGCCGCGCCGCGGGGCATCGAAAGCACGAAGTCCGAGAGCAGGGGGCGCAGCGTCTGGTACTGCTGGCCGACGTTGTTCACGACGACGGAGCCATCCGGCTGACCGATGATCTCGTCGTGGTTCAGGAAGCCGCGGTGCGTGTGGAAGGCGCCGCCTGCTTCCAGCGTGATGGTGTTCATCCGGCCGCGTTCGTCCGTGAGCTGCACGCGCTCACCTTCCCGGAACGGTCCCCGGCGGCGGGCGGCGCCGATCGGCGGGGTGCCGGTGGCTGTGCTGGTGCCTTCGGCTACTGGATTGGCCGTGTTGGCGGCGGTGTCGCTGCTCATGAAGATCTTCCTCGCTCCTGTAAAGCTGTGTGGCCGCGGATACGCCGGCGGTCCGGTCCTTCTGCCCAGGGCCTTGCGCCTGGGGCCGGAATTTTCACGACCGGCAGGTAACTCTACCGGTTCTGGCCCTGATTCTGGCTGTCGCGCTGTCTTTCGGCCCGGCCCGGCCCGTGTTTGTGACCGCGCCGGTCCTTGCCGGTGATGGCGTTGAGGACCGTTGACTGGCGGAGCAGGCCGGTAACGGCCCCGTCTTGGTCCACCACGGCGTACTGCTGGCCTTCCAGCTGCGCCAGGTACTGGAGCAGTTCCTGGCCCTTCGACCATTGGGGCACATAGGCGCCGGCGCCGAGGGCGGAGGAGACGGCCGTGACCGGGGTCGTGGCGGCAGCGTGCGGAGGGACCGTCGCCGCGGCTCCGGCGTCAACGAGGGCGACAGGTCGACCGTCCCCGTCGAACAGGACGACGGCGGGGGTGCCGGCCGGCGACAGCGCCAGCACCTCAGCGACGGTGGCCGAATGCGGTAGGCCGACGGCGGGCTCGGCGAGGGCGGCGGCGTCCACCAGGTGCAGGCGGCCCCGCAGGCGCGCCTGCTGGATCGAGGCGCTGGCGCCCATCCAGAGGAAGCCGCCCACCAGGAGCGTAATGAGCATGAGGGAGGTATCCGGGCGGCCCCCGCTGAGCAGGGGCAGGACAACGAACCACACCGCCAGCGCGACGACGATGATCCGGCCGCCCCACCCGGCCGCGATCGTGCCCTTCTCCTGGCTCCCGGTCGCCTTCCAGACCGCGGACTCCACCAGCCTGCCGCCGTCCAGCGGCAGGCCGGGCAGCACGTTGAAGACGCCGATCAGGAAGTTGGCCCACACGAAGATGTTGGCCAGAATGTCCGCGACGCCGGTGAGGTTCCCGCTGGAAACCAGAAGCCAGCCCCCGGCGGCGAGAACAAAGTTGGCGGCGGGACCCGCCATGGCCACCAGCACCGAGCGTCCCGGCGATGCGGTGAAGCTCTCGAATTGGGTGTGGCCGCCCCACAGGTTCAGAACGATTTTCTCGGTGGGCCAGTGGTAGATCTTGGCGGTCAGGGCGTGGGCGAGCTCGTGCACCAGCACGGAGATCAGCAGGAGCACGGCGTAGGCAAAGGCCACGAAGTAGGCGGTGACGCCCAGCCCCGGACTGTTGCGCTGGAGGACGGGCCCGTAGACGATCACAGTGAACGCCGCGATGATGAACCAGGAGTAGGCGAGGACCACCGGGATGCCGGCGATTCGTCCCAGCGGGATTCCGTCCTTACGTCCGGTGAGGCGCGTGCCAGGCCGTCCCTGGCCGCCGGTGTCAGTCAAGGGCCAGGCTCCTGCTGTCGGGGGTGGCGGCACTGTCCTGCCCGAAGGTTGCATCGGGGAACTCGTGCCGCAGCGCCACGAGCTCTTCGAGGTCGGCCACGGTGCGGCCCTGCAGGGTGTCCCAGGTGGCGCGGCGGGGATCGTGCGGCAGGGCCACGACGTGCGGAATGGCAACCGTGACGACGCCGGAGGCCACCGCCGCCGCGACGCCCGGTCCGGAGTCTTCCAGTGCGACGCATTCGTGCAGGGTCAGCCCCGGATCCTGCTGCCGCAGCAGTTCCACGGCCTTCAGGTAGGCCTCGGGGTGCGGCTTTCCCTGCGTGACGGTATCGCCGGTGACGAGGAAGTCGAAGTAAGGCTTCGGCAGGCTGGCGACGATCTCGCGGGCCAGCGGGGCCTCGGACATGGTCACGAGGGCGCAGCGGACCCCGGCCGTGTGGAGCTCGTCCAGCAACTCGCGTGCTCCGGGCCGCCAGGGTACGGAGTTCCGGACCTGGCTGATGACGTGCCCCGTAAGGGTATCGATGATTTCCCGGCGCTCCAGCTGCACGCCGGCTTCCTGCAGGATGCCGGCGGAGAAGTTCAGCGACTGGCCGACGAGCTGCATGGCCTGCGCGTGCGACCACGCTCCGCCGTGCGCGGCCACGAGGGCGTGCTCGGCTTCGATCCAGTACGGTTCGGTGTCGACGATGGTGCCGTCCATATCCCAGAGGGCGGCTTTGAGAAGTGGCTGGGAGGCTGAGGATCGCATGCCCTCCAGTCTACGGTGAAGCCCACAGCCCGCGCCCGGACTACGCCGGGGGCGAAGCTCCCCGCCGGGAGTGGGCGGCCGCCCGCGCCCGTTGATGCGGTTTCGGTGTGCCGGCAGAGATTTGCGGACTTGCGGCGCTTCATTCTATGCGTGCGGCCGCCCCTTGGACGTAGGGTGAAGAGATGAACAGCTTCGAGGGAGACACCACGGAAACGGGCGTGCCCGAGCCGGAACGGCTGCTGCAGCCAGTGCCCGATGGCCGGCGCATCACGGTCATGCTTGCTGCCTTCGAGGGGTGGAACGACGCCGGGGAGGCCGCCAGCGACGCCCTGCGCTATCTGAACAAGGTCTGGGGCGGCAAGAAGGTCGCCACGGTCGACGCCGATGAGTACTACGACTTCCAGTTCACCCGGCCGACGATCCGCCGGACGGCTTCCGGCGAACGGAAGATCAAGTGGCCGTCCACCCGCATCTTCAAGGCGAGCGTTCCCGACTCCAATGTGGACGTCATCTTCGTCCAGGGCACCGAGCCGTCCTACAAATGGCGCGCCTACACTGCCGAGCTGCTGGTGCACGCGGCGGCCCTCCATGTGGACTACGTGATCCTGGTCGGCGCCCTCCTCGCGGACGTGCCGCACAGCCGGCCGATCCCGGTGGGCGCCTCCACGGACGACAGCGCCCTGCGTGAGCGCATGGACCTGGAAGCCTCGCAGTACGAGGGGCCCGTGGGGATCGTCGGCGTGCTCGGGGAAGTTGCCTTGCTGGCCGGCCTGCCCACGGTCTCGCTCTGGGCCGCGGTGCCGCACTACGTCGCCCAGGCGCCATCCCCGAAGGCGCAGCTGGCCCTGCTCCACAGGATCGAGGAGCTGCTGCAGGTTCCCCTGGACACCCAGGAGCTCGTCGAGGAGTCGGACGCGTGGGAACGCGGCGTGGACGAGCTGGCCACGGAGGACCCTGAAATTGCGGCCTATGTCCGACAGCTGGAGGAAGCAAAGGACACCGCCGACCTGCCGGAGGCCAGCGGCGAGTCAATTGCCCGGGAATTCGAGCGCTACCTCAAGCGCCGGGGCAAGGACAAGCCCTAGGCAGCTTCGAGCCGGGGTCAGGACGGCGCCAGGACCTAGAGCTCAACGCCCAGCAGGGCGTTCACCGCGTCGCTGACCAAGGCGGCATCCACCGCGGATCCGGCATCCGCGTCTGCGGCCCGGGCTGCTTCGGCGGGCCCGGAGGCGTCGCGGGTGAGCGCGGCTGCTGCCCATTCGTCCATGGCCGCCAGCGCCCCGGGGGCGTTCAGGTCATTGGACAGTTCGGTCCGCAGCCGGGAAATGAGCGGGCCGGCAGACCGCTCCGGCGCCACGGCCAAGGCGGATCGCCACGTCCGGAGCCGTTCCTTGGCTTCGGTGAAACCGGCTTCGGTCCAGGACCAGTCGGTGCGGTAGTGATGGGCCAGAATGGCCAGGCGGATAGCCGCCGGCTCTTCCCCGGCGGCGCGGAGCTTGGACACCAGCACCAGGTTGCCCTTGGACTTGCTCATCTTTTCGCCGTCGAGGCCAACCATGCCCGCGTGCGCAAAATGGCGGGCCAGTGGAAGCCCGGTCAGCGAATAGGCGTGTCCGGCGCCCATCTCATGATGGGGGAAGACGAGGTCGGAGCCGCCGCCCTGGACCGTGAACGGTGAGGGCAGATAATTCTGGGCGATGACCGTGCATTCGATGTGCCAGCCGGGCCGGCCCTCTCCGAGCTCGCCGCCGGGCCAGCTTGGCTCCCCCTCGCGGGCGGCCCGCCACAGCAGCGGATCGAGCGCCTGGCGCTTTCCGGCGCGTCCCGGATCGCCGCCCCGTTCGGCGAAAAGTTCAAGCATTTCGGCGTCGGAGAGGCCCGAAATGGAGCCGAGGGTCCAGGCGTCCTCGGCCTCGGCCGAGTGCTTGCCGGCTGCCTCGACGTCGTAGTACACGTCGCCGTCGGGCTCCCCGGCCGTGCCGGCGACCCGGTACGCAAGACCCTGGTGGACGAGGCGCTCAATGGCGGGCACGATCCGCGGGACGGCTTCGACAGCGCCGACGTAGTGGTCCGGTGCCAGCACGTTCAGGGCCTCCATGTCCGTCTGGAAGAGCTCGATCTGGCTGGCGGCGAGCTCCCGCCAGTCCACGCCGGTCGCCGTCGCCCGCTCCAGCAGGGGGTCGTCGACGTCGGTCACGTTCTGGACGTAGGCGACCTGCTGCCGGCCGTCGCGCCAGGCGCGGTTGAGCAGGTCGAAGGCGACATAGCTGGCCGCGTGGCCCATGTGGGTCGCGTCATAGGGGGTGATGCCACAGACGTACATGGACTGCTCACCCGTTGCCTCCAGGGTGACAACGCCTCCCTTGACGGTGTCGAAGAGGCGCACGGCCGGCATGCTGCCGGGGAGCTGCGGAACGGGTCGGGATATCCAAGACTTCACAGACCAAGCCTAGTGCTAGGGGCTGATGACATTGAAACCCAGCAGCACGTACAGCGCCAGGCCCAGGCAGATCCGATACCAGACGAACAGCCGGTAGCTCCGGGTGGAGACGAACCTCAGGAACCAGCCGATGATGACGTAGCCCACCACGAACGCGATGACGGTGGCGAGGGCCGTTTCCGCGAGGCCATAGGGGCCGGCCACTCCGTCGTTGGAGGCCACCTTGTACAGCTGGTACAGGCCGCTGCCGAATACGGCCGGAATGGCCAGCAGGAAGGAATAGCGGGCCGCTGCCTCTCGGGTGTAACCCATCAGCAGACCGGCGGTGATGGTGCCGCCGGAGCGGGAGACGCCCGGGATCAGCGCCATGGCCTGCGCGAGCCCGTACAAGATGCCGTGCTTGTAGGTGAGCTTGCTGAGGTCGCGGTCCTGCCGGCCGACAGCGTCGGCGACGGCGAGGATCATGCCGAAGACGATCAGCATGGTGGCCACAATCCAGAGACTGCGGAGCACCGATTCGATCTGGTCCTGGAAAAGCAGGCCGAGGACGATGATCGGCAAGCTGCCCAGGATCACCAGCCACCCCATCCGGGCGTCCGGGTCCTCCCGGCTGACCTTGCCGGACAGCGAGCCGGTCCACGCCTTGACGATCCGTACGATGTCACGCCAGAAGTAGACGATCACGGCGGTCTCGGTGCCGAGCTGGGTGATGGCGGTAAAGGCGGCGCCGGGGTCAGCAGCCTGGGGCAGGAACGAACCAACGATCCGCAGGTGGGCGCTTGAGGAAATAGGGAGGAATTCTGTCAGTCCTTGCACAAGGCCCAGCAGGGCCGCTTCAAACCAGTTCACGTGTATAGACCCTACGTTATGAACCCTTCCGGTTCCCCGTAAGCTAGCTGACATGCAGCAGCGTTATGTCGGCAACAGTGGGTTGCGCGTGTCCGCACTCTCCCTTGGCACCATGTCCTGGGCCAGAGAGACCGATGAGCAGGATGCCTCCGGGCTGCTCCGTAGCTTCGTGGACGGCGGCGGTACGCTGATCGACACGGCGGCGTCATACGCCGACGGCCAGGCCGAAGTGATGCTCGGCGGGATGCTGGGCGACGTCGTCGCGCGCTCCGAGGTGGTCATCTCCACCAAAGCCGGACTCTCGACGCCGAACGGGCGCCGGGGCATCGACACCTCCCGGAGCGGCATGCTGACCGGCCTGGACGCGAGCCTGGCGCGACTGGGCACGGACTACGTGGACGTCTGGTTTGCCCATGCCTGGGACCCCAACGTGCCGCTGGAGGAAACCTTGTCAGCGCTTGAGTACGCCGTCCGCTCCGGCCGGGCCCGCTATGCGGGGGTTTCGAACTTCAACGGCTGGCAGACCGCCAAGGCCGCCGCGGTGGCGGGATTCCCGCTGGTGGCCAACCAGTCCGAATACTCGCTGCTGCAGCGCACACCCGAAACCGAGCTGATTCCGGCCATCGAGGACGCCGGGCTCGGCCTGATGGCGTGGGCTCCAATGGGCCGCGGCGTGCTGAGCGGCAAGTACCGGGGGCACATCCCCTCGGATTCGCGTGCCGCCCAGCAGCGGCTCGCGAGTTACGTGGAGCCCTACCTTGAGGCGCCTGCATCCAGCGTGGTGGAGGCGGTCGCGATGGCCGCGAAAGGGCTCAGCAGGACTTCACTGGACGTCTCACTGAGCTGGCTGCTGTCCCAGCACGGCGTTGCCACCGCGATTGTGGGCCCACGCTCCCCCCTGCAGCTCAAGGAAATCCTGGATTCAACGCTGGCACCGCTCCCCCCGGAGATTGCCAAGGCGCTGGAAGACGTTTCCAGTCCGGCCTGAGCCCGTCACGGGCGGCGGTTGGCTTGAGCTGCTCCTGCTCCGGAGCTATTCCTGATCCTGGAGGATCTCCAGGTCCTCTTCGTCGTCGACGTCTTCTTCGTCCTCGTCGCCGTCTTCATCGATTACTTCAAGCGGCGTCACTTCCCCATACGCTTCGTAGAGGGAGTCGTCGTAGACTTCAAAGGCGTCGGCAACGGCGAAAAACGCCGCCTCAACCGTGGGGTCCCCATCCCCCCGGCGCGCCGAAGCAGCAGTCAGGTGTTCTTCCAATGCGGCGGTCAGGGATTGAAGCGCGACACGCGGATCGATGCTCATGACTTCACGTTAGCCGGAAAAAGACGAAAATGGAGAGCAATGAAGGAACATTTTCTGAGCAGTTCAGTCCGGCGGGAGCGGGACTACGTTCGTCAGTACGAGTACCTCGTGCTGACGGTCAGCCCTGAAGATTCCCTGCCCGAGGCCCGCAGGCGGCTGGTGGAACATTCCGAGTACGGCAAGTGGGAACTTGAACGCAGCCGCCTCTACGTGGGCGGCGGCAGGCGCTTCTGGCTCCGCCGGAAAGTGATCCAGGTCCAGCGCACCGTCTAGCCTTCCGGCTGGGTGCCCGCTAGGGGGTTTCCACCGGGCCAAGCCAGGCGTTCGCCACCGTGTTGTGCGCCGATTCGTCGTCGGAGGGGTGGAACATGCCGGCCAACACGTCCCGGTACAGCCGTTCCAGCTCGGAACCGCGGAAGTAGCTTGAGCCCCCGGAGACCCGGATCGCCAGGTCCACCACCGTCCGGGCGGTCTCCGTCGCCCTGACCTTGAGCCCCACCAGCTTCGGGAACCACTGGCTCCCGTGCTCGGCCAGTTCGTCCACGTCCGTGGCCACGCGGGCCAGCTGGGGGTAGAGCGCGTCCATGGCCATCGCCGCCTCCGCGACCTTCCAGCGGATGTCCGGGTCCTGGGCGCAGCTGCGCCCACCGTTCTTGAAGGAGGTCCTGCGCTTGACCGCGTCTACCCCGAGCGTGAGGGCCCGTTCGCCCATGCCTGTGTACACCGCCGCCAGCAGGGTTTCGAAGCAGGCAAAGATCGCAAAAATCAGGGGATCCGCGTTCGGCCCCACCGGCAGCTTGCGGAAGATCCGCTCCGGCGGTACGACGGCGCCGTCGAGCACCGTGGTGTTCGACTGGCTGGCCCGCATCCCGAGCGTGTCCCAGTCCGCGAGGACCTCGTAGCCGGGAGTCTCCCGAGTGATGAAACCATGGACCAGCTCCCCCTCGCCGTTCCGGGCCGAGGCGTCCTTGCCGAAGATCCCCAGGCGGGTCCAGGCCGGTGACAGGCTGGTGAAGATCTTGCGCCCCGTGAAGCTGTAGCCGCCGCCCGGCTGGGGAACGGCGGCGGTGCGCGAATCGAACAGCACCGCGTCGTTTCCCGCCTCCGAATTCCCGAAGGCAAACAGTTCTCCCTGCGCGGCCTCCTGGAGGACGAAGTCGAGCGAGGCGTCGCCCCGGGCGGCCAGGACGCGCGCGACGCCGGTCCAGACCAGATGCATGTTGATTGCCAGCGCCGTGGCCGGAGCGGCCGTCGCGAGCCGCCGCTGAAGCTGCGCCGCCTCGGCGAGCCCCAGCCCCAGGCCGCCCTCGGACGCCGGGACGAAGACCTTCAGGTAGCCTGCGGCGGCGAGTTCCGCGAGGTCCTCATGGCAGAAGGCGTTGTCGCGGTCGTAACCGGCGGCGCGGCCGCGGATGCGTTCAAGCAGGGGCTCGCTCAGGATGTCTTCAGGAGTCATCGTCCGTGTCAGTGCTTTCGGTGCTCGGGGAGCCGGTGTCTGGGGACGGCTCAGTGAGTGGTGAGCTCAGTAGTTGGTGAGAAGGGTGTCCAGCACCCGGGCACCGAATTTCAGCGAATCGGCCGGGACCCGCTCGTCGACACCGTGGAACATCCCGGTGAAGTCCAGTTCGTCGGGGAGCTGGAGCGGAGCGAAGCCGTAACCGGTAATGCCCAGCCGGCTCAGGGACTTGTTGTCCGTGCCGCCCGAAAGCGTGTACGGCAGGACCTTGGCGCCCGGATCCTCGGAGTGCAGGGCATCGATCATCGAATCGACGAGGTTGCCAGCGAACGGAACTTCCAGGGAGACGTCGCGGTGGACGTAGCTGACGTCCACGCCGGTACCCGCAAGCTCGCGGACGATCTCCAGGACCTGCTCCTGCTGGCCGGGCAGCGTCCGGCAGTCCACGAGTGCCTCGGCCGATTCGGGAATCACGTTGTGTTTGTAGCCACCCTTGAGCAGGGTGGGGTTGGTGGTGTTCTGCAGGGTGGCGCCGACAAAGCGGGCCACCGTGCCGAGCTCCTTGAGGATCCTGTCCGGATCCTCCGGATCGAACTCCACACCCGTGAGTTCTGTCACGCCGTCCAGGAACTGCCGTGTGGTGGGGGTCAGCTCCACGGGCCACCGGTATTCCCCGATGCGCGCGACGGCGCTGGCAAGCCGCGTCACGGCGTTGTCGGTGTTGATCTGGGACCCGTGGCCGGCCCGGCCGTGGGCCACGAGGCGCAGCCAGGACAGGCCCTTCTCGGCGGTCTGGAGTAGATAGGCGCGCTGGCCGCCGATGGTGGTGGAGAAGCCGCCGACTTCCGAGATCGCCTCGGTGGCGCCTTCGAAGAGTTCCGGCCGTTTGTCGACGGCGTAGCCGGCACCGTATTTGCCGCCGGCTTCCTCATCGGCGAAGAAGGCGAAGATCAGGTCCCGCTTGGGTTTGCGGCCGGTCCGGGCAAAGTTGCGCAGCACGGACAGGATCATGGCGTCCATATCCTTCATGTCCACGGCGCCCCGGCCCCAGATCATGCCGTCCTTGAGTTCGCCGCCGAAAGGATCCACCGACCACTGTTCGCGCAACGCGGGAACGACATCCAGGTGCCCGTGGACCACAAGGGCACTGGCCGAGGGGTCCTCCCCCGCCAGCCGGGTCACCACGCTGGCACGGCCGGGAGCGGACTCGAAGATTTCGGCGTCCAGCCCGACCTCGGCCATCAGCCCGGCCGTGTACTCGGCGGCCGCGCGTTCGCCCGGACCGGAGCCGTCGCCGTAGTTCGAGGTGTCAATCCGGATCAGTTCCTGGCAGATCCTGACGACCTCGTCCTCGGGCCTGATTTCGCTCATGTGTCACTCCTCGTGGCGGCGGCTCTTTTGCTGGGTTCAGCCTACCCACACGCCCCGATTATTTGTTTCGGGAAAGTTCGTGCTAGAGTCTTTCTCGCTGCTTCGGAGAAAAGCAAAACGCCGAAAGGCGGAGAGCATGCTCCGAATTACCACCTGCGCGGGTGGCGGAATGGCAGACGCGCTAGCTTGAGGTGCTAGTCCTCGAAAGGGGGTGGGGGTTCAAGTCCCCCTCCGCGCACAAGGGAAAACCCCTAGAATC
>JAODMV010000319.1 GCA_025464875.1 Arthrobacter sp.
GTCCTCTGGCAGCACCTGTTCTGGTTCTTCGGCCACCCGGAGGTCTACATCATCGCCCTGCCGTTCTTCGGCATCGTCTCGGAGATCTTCCCGGTCTTCAGCCGCAAGCCGATCTTCGGCTACAAGGGCCTGGTCTACGCGACGATCGCCATCGCCGCCCTGTCCGTGACCGTGTGGGCACACCACATGTACGTCACCGGCTCGGTCCTGCTGCCGTTCTTCTCGTTCATGACCATGCTGATCGCGGTCCCGACCGGCGTGAAGTTCTTCAACTGGATCGGCACCATGTGGCGCGGCTCCATCACCTTCGAGACCCCCATGCTGTGGAGCATCGGCTTCCTGGCGACGTTCCTCTTCGGCGGCCTGACCGGCATCATCCTGGCCTCCCCGCCGCTGGACTTCCACGTCTCGGACTCCTACTTCGTGGTCGCCCACTTCCACTACGTGGTCTTCGGCACCGTGGTCTTCGCAATGTTCGCCGGCTTCTACTTCTGGTGGCCCAAGTGGACCGGCAAGATGCTCAACGAGCGCCTCGGCAAGATCCACTTCTGGATGCTGTTCCTTGGCTTCCACGGCACCTTCCTCATCCAGCACTGGCTGGGCGTCGAGGGCATGCCCCGCCGCTACGCGGACTACATGGTGGAGGACAACTTCACCTGGATGAACCAGTTCTCCACCTACGGCTCCTTCCTCCTGGGCGCCTCGCTGATCCCCTTCTTCTGGAACGTCTACGTCACCTGGCGCAGCAACGAGAAGGTCGAAGTCGATGACCCGTGGGGCTTCGGCGCCTCCCTGGAATGGGCGACCTCCTGCCCGCCGCCGCGCCACAACTTCACCTCCCTGCCCCGGATCCGCTCGGAACGTCCTGCCCTGGACCTGCACCACCCCGAGCTGTCCCAGGCGCACACCGTTGAGTCACCGGCCGCGGCGGCAGCCGTGCTCGGTAACGCCGATCAGAAGGACACCGCGAAGTGAGAATCGAAGCATGGATTTTTGGGGCCGGAGTCTTCTTCTTCGTCCCGGTCGCAGTGGTCTACGGTTTCCTGACCCACTGGAATGAATGGGTTGGTATCCTCGGTATCCTGCTCGTGGCCGGCCTTTCCGGCATGATCGGCGCTTACCTGGGCTTCACCGGCAAGCGCGTCGGCATGCGTCCGGAGGACCGGAACGACGCCGAGATCCACGAAGGCGCCGGCGAGCAGGGACACTTCAGCCCCTGGAGCTGGTGGCCCCTGGTCCTCGGCCTGGCGTGCGCCGCCGGGTTCCTCGGCCTGGCCGTTGGTGTCTGGATCATCTACATCGCCGCTCTCATGGCGATTGTGGCCCTCGTCGGCTGGGTCTACGAGTACAGCCGCGGCGACCACGCACACTAGGCACTGACTAGACAACGACGGCGGGCCCCACCAAATGGTGGGGCCCGCCGTCGTTTTTGCGTTCTCTCTTGGGAGGCGGCTGTCAGTGAGCCTGCTGGGCCGGCTACGCTAGCTCAGCGGCCCTCTGCGGTCTCCAGCACCGCGCGAAGGCCGTCAAGGGCATCCTCGGCGTCTGCGATGGTGTAATGCCCCGGCAGGGCGTCGGCCGCAATGGCCAGCTCCACTTCGCAGCCGTTGTGGAAGTCTTCCGTCATGACCTCGAGCAGCGAACGGGCATCCACGCCCGGCTTGCCGTCCTTGCTGATCGTGACCGGGAGCCCGGTTTCCGTGACAGACCGGACAAACGCGGCTGCCGGCCGTGCGTGTAGACCGATGACCGAGCGGACGATTGCCTTGCGTACTGGCAACGGGACTCCTTCTTATCTGACGGATTTTTCGGCGGAACTGCCCGCCCTCCGTTTGTTCCTTAACGGTAGCGTCGGGGGCCGCGCAGGGACGAAACAGTGGTCTAGACCGGAGCGGGTTTGGCCTACGCTTGGTGTATGAGCGAATCCAGAAAGCGGGACCATGGCGTCCTCTGACGCGGCCCGGATGGCCGGTGATATCGACCGGCTCAGCGGCACGCCCATCTACGTCCAGCTGCGGGAGATACTCCGAGCCCACATCGTCAGCGCGTGCCCGCCCGGCTCGGCGCTGCCGTCCGAGCGCGACCTGGCCGAGCGGTTCGGGCTTGCCCGGATGACGGTCCGCCAGGCCATAGACGCCCTGGTCGGCGAGGAAGTCATCGAGCGGGTCGTCGGCCTGGGCACCTTCGTCCGCAAGCCCAAGCTGGACCTGCAGGTCAAGCTGACGTCCTACAGTGAGGAAATGCAGCGACGTGGCATGGTCCCGGCTGCAAAGGTGCTCAGCTTCGAGCAGATCGGGGCCAGTGCCTTCCTGGCCCGCGAACTCCAGCTGGAGGAGGGGACGCCCCTCGTCCGTTTCCGCCGACTGCTGCTGGCCGACAACGAGCCCATGAGCGTGGATGAAAACTTTATCCCGGCGCACCGGGTGCCGGGCCTGCTCGAGGGCGAGCCGCCCACCTCGCTCTACAACGTGCTCAGCGAACGCTACGGGCTGGTCATGGAGTGGGGTGAGGACATGATCGAGGCGACGGCGGCATCGCCGTCGACGGCGCGGCTGCTCAACGTCGAGGTCGGTTCGCCGCTGCTCAAGATCCAGCGTCACGCCTTCGTCGCCAGGGCGATGGTGGACTACTCCGTGTCCTATTACCGCGCCGACCGCTATAAGCTGTGGGTGCCGTTGCAGCGGCCCGGGGTCCGGCCGACGCGGAACTACGCCTCGGGCTACCGGCAGTAGGCCACGACGCTCCCGTAGTTCGCGCTCCCGCCCACTGTCCTGCCGCGGCGCGACAGCAAACGTAGAAGGCCCGGTCCCAAGGGGACCGGGCCTTCTACGTTGATAAGACAGGACCAGTTAGTGGCTGAGGCTCTTCTCGGCCTCTGACGCTTCGACTGCCTCGGGATGGGCGTGGTGGCCGTGGGCGGCCTCCAGTTCAGCGGGGCTCGCAGGCGCTACCCGGTCCTCGAAGAACCACCGGGAGAGGGTCGCGCGGCGCTTCTCCTCGCGGGTGACGACGCCGTGGTCGTTCGGGACCGCGGGAAGCGGAGCCGGAGACTCGAAACCGACCAGCTTGTAGCGCTTGTACTCGTCCAGCGGCGCGTGGACCTCGATGAACTCACCGTGCGGCAGGCGCACGATGCGGCCGGTTTCGCGGCCGTGCAGAGCGATTTCGCGGTCCTTGCGCTGCAGGGCCAGGGCGACGCGCTTCGTGACGACGAAGGCGATGATCGGGCCGATGAAGAACAGGGCGCGCAGCCAGTAAGTCACATCGTTCAGTGCCACGTGGAAGTGCGTGGCGATGAGGTCGGAGCTTGCCGCAGCCCACATCACGCAGTAGAACGTGAAGCCGGCCATGCCGATCGCGGTACGGGTCGGTGCGTTGCGCGGGCGGTCCAGGACGTGGTGCTCACGGTCATCCTTCGTGATCCAGCGTTCAATCCACGGATAGGCGAAGAGCGCCGTGAACACGAGACCGGCCGGGACGAGTGCGGGCAGCAGCACGTTGAGCGTCAGGACGTAACCGAAGACCACATACTCGAAGTGGAAGTTTCCGATCACGCCAGGCATCAGGCGGAGGGCGCCGTCGACCCACCCGATGTACCAGTCAGGCTGCGTGCCTGCCGAAACGGGGGAGGGGTCATAGGGCCCGTAGTTCCAGATCGGGTTGATCGTGAAGAACCCGGCCATGATGGCCAGGACACCGAACACGATGAAGAAGAACCCGCCGGCCTTCGCCGCGTAAACCGGGCCGAGGGGGTACCCGACAACGTTGTTGTCGTTGCGTCCCGGGCCGGGGTACTGGGTGTGCTTGTGCACGACCACCATGAACAGGTGGACCACGATCATCAGGAGGATGAGCGCCGGCACCAGCAGGATGTGGAGCATGTACAGGCGGGGGATGATGACCGTCCCCGGGAATTCTCCACCGAAGAGGAAGAACGAGATGTACGTGCCGACAATCGGGATCGACTTGATGACGCCGTCGATGATGCGCAGGCCGTTGCCGGAGAGCAGGTCATCGGGGAGCGAGTAGCCGGTGAAGCC
>JAODMV010000039.1 GCA_025464875.1 Arthrobacter sp.
CGCCCCTACGCGTTCGACATCCAGATCCAGCTCTCCACCGACCTGGAGCGGATGCCAGTCGAGGACACGACCGTGGAATGGCCCGAGAAGCTCTCCCCGCCCGTCACGGTGGCCAGGCTGCGGATTCCGCAGCAGGACATCTCCGCCGAGGACAACTTGGAGAAGGTGGATGTGCTCTCGTTCAATCCCTGGCGGGTCACCGCCGAACACGCACCCCTGGGCAACATCATGCGGGCACGCAAGGAGGTCTACCGGCACGCCTCCATCCTGCGCCACAAACTCAACCAGCAACCGCACATAGAGCCCCGCAGCGCGGACGAGGTACTACAGAAGCCCGCCACCGCGCCGGCGACCTGACCGAGGCGGCCCTCCATCGGGGCGCCGATTCGACCCGGCACGGACACCGATCCCGGTAACGTGAATCAACTCAACGCTGAGGAGGAGCCGGAGCAACCCGACTACCCCAACACAACCCGCTATTCGAACGCACTCATTCGACGATTTTCTCGGTAGATGAGACGGCCGACATCGGCATCGATCACGGATCCCAGGTGCATGACCGGTACTCGGACGCCGACGGCAAATTCACCGGAGACATCGACTGGGTGCAGATCGACCACAGCGATGACAGCCACGATTATCTCAGCACTCCCGAGGACCGACGGAAGGTGGCCATGGCACGGCAGTATGGGCTGGCAGCGGTCCGGACGTCACGATGTGCCCCCTGCGGGTGCACACCTGCTCCAGGGTCGGCAGCGTGAACTCTGCCCTGATCCCTTCCCATATCTGTCCGCTGAACGGCCGGCGGTTCAGTGTCATCGTGGCTTAGCCGGCGTCGCTGATGTTTTCCAAGAGCCACCGGGTGGCAAGCGGGTTCCGGCGCCGCGTGAACGTCCGCAATTCGCCCCCTTCGTACGAGCGCCAGGTCATCAACTTGGCCTGCCTCCGAATCGGCAAGGCTAAGCGACACAACGTCGTCCTCGATGAGCGAGTCGTACACCATCACCGCAATATGGTCGTACTGCCATTTGTATCCGCGAAGCGCTGCCTGCTCGCCGCCGGAGGGCGCCGCCGTCACTGTTTGGCCTTGGCTGACCGGATCGGTGTCAAGCCACCACATTTCCCGGCGAGTGGAAGCATCTCGATTGTCAGGCACGACACTGGGACATTCTAAACAGTGAAATTTCGTTCGCGTTCGTGTGGACGGGCAACGACTCACGGGAGAAGGTGAGGGACCGTCATGCGGGATGCCTTGCCCATGGCGGAAATGGAGCTCTCCTCATTGCAGTTGGGTATTTTTCCGGGTCACGGCGCTGAACTGACGCCGATACCGGCAACCCGCCAGCGGAGGCTGCCCAAAGCCCACCCCACCGGTACTGCTCAGTTAGCCGGGTACGCGCTGACGGCATGAGAGGAGGGGTCCTGGTCTCGCCAGGGCCCCTCCTCTACGTGCTCCATCAGGAAAGAGCAGTTCGACACCACCGCGCTAGTCCGGCCGCGTCGTCACCGTCTCAGCGGCCCACTCTGAGGATGATATTTCGATAATCCCTAAGTTAGCTGTCGTAGTGCTGGACTTCACCTGCGTGATCGGTGTGAAAAGAACTACTTAGACGCCGAAAGATAGGGGCAGCGCACCGCCTAGGCTCAAGTCGCTGCTCAGCACCGTTCTGACGACGACTCCACACGATTCCTTGGGCCATGTCCACCACCGGGCCCACTGGTCTTCATCCGCGGGGGATGTTCGCGGACCGGCTGGATCCCGGACCACGGACAAAGGCCGTGCAGGAACTCCTCCACAGCCTTCCGGAACCCGTTTTGACACTGCAGGTGGTCAGCGACCGGTCGACTCACCCGGCACAACGTCCGCGAACGCGTCCAGCCTGCCAGGGACGGATGGGTGTTCGAATTGTTGTTGAAATACCCGGCGGAAGCCCGGGCATAGGCCCGGTCCTCCGGCTGCGGTGCGCGCTGGTCTCAGTCAGCGGCGCCGCGCAGGCCGCGGGCTATCAGGTGCGCCCGTGCTTGTCGTTGTGGTGCCGGTGTCCTTGATGGTCCGACCAGCCATCCTTGTCGTGACGGCAACCGTCACGTCCCGTCCATGACCCGTTGTGGTCGTTGTCCGAACGCCAGTTACCGTCGTCGTCGCGCCAGCCCGACCCATCGTTCCAGTCGTGCCAGCGGCTTTCGCCGTCCCACCAGCCGTGCTGGGCGTCGTGCCGGTTGTTGTCCTTTTGTTCGTGCTGTTTGTTGTGAGATGAGCTGTTGTCCCAGCTTCCGGAGGTCTGGGCCGCCGCGCTGGCCGGGAGGGCGCTGGCGCCCAGGCCCAAGGCCATCGTCGCAGTGGTGGTGGCGAGAATACGCATGATTTTATTCATTAGGTACAGTCCTTGGAGATTGCCTACGTGCCCGCGTGGCCTAGTCTGCCTGGTGCCCAGCCAACGGCAGCTCAGGGTGCGGTGCGGTAGAGGTGATGGTAATCGTGATTTCGATTAAAGGTTCGCCGCGGAGACCATTGCCGACGGTGACCATAAGTCCGTTTCTTCAGCGCCATGCCCCCGCGGGATTGTTGCCCTGCGACATTGTTGCCTATCCGAACAACTCCATTCCATCGCGCTATCTACAAATGCAGCTAGGGACGTGGGGCCCTAACCTGAGCGTCCCGCAGGGAGTAGACTCTGCGACTCTCGATTTCGAGTTAGAAGGGCGTCTTTTGCCGGACCCGCGGGCCGCGGCTCATCGCCCGCTGGCAAAACGATGTCGCGTTGCAGGCCCCAATTTCCGGGTCTTTCCAGCATCGCTGCAGCCAAATAGTGCCTTTGCGGGACACGCTGACGCCCGTCAAAAGACCGTTCTCTGGTGTCGACTCTCTGCCGCGGCCATCCATTTCCACTGCGGCCTTCCTCCCCGCCGAAGCGAGCGGCATGACAGGCGATTCCCGATGCGTAGCCTTCTCGGAATCCTTCGTTTATGAGAGCAGCACTGCCCCGTGCTGGGCGTGTGTGTAGCGGATCGCTGATGCTGCCAACTGTCGGGTGACACTCACGAGCAGCTCGCAGAAGCAGAAGTAGCTCTTCGCCCGGCCGTAATGGCCAATGTGGCCAGGAACGTGGTTACTCACCATGATCTTGACCGGTGCACCGTCGCAGTCAAGGAGACGGCCCCCTTTGAGGAACCCGTGAGCAGTAAATGTTGTGAACTGCCCCAACCGTCGTTACCGGTCCTTCCGTCGATAGGAGTACTTGCCTGGGCGATCGTCGCAGCGGGAATGTCGGCAGTCCGTGCCCGAAACGCCTTCGTGGACGATCTCGCCTGCAAGCCGTCCGTTTCTCCGCCTCATCGCCTGTTCACCGGGGCCGGGCTGAAGTTGCCTTCCCAGACTGCCCTGGATCCGGATTCGCCGATCATCGTGACGTCGATGATGGCGCCGGCGCAGATTTCGATGACAGCGACAGTAATTAGTGTGGCCGTTATCGGTAGCCGGCCCTTCCAAGCCGCCGGCGGACGGAGGCTGCCACGGACGGCCCCTGTGTAGAAAGGGGCCGATAGTGGGTGGTGCGGAGAATTATTTCGGCGGGGTCAGCGAAGACCCTGGTTGCTTGTGTTCACTGGCAGCAGCGCCGCGGGTCGAGCCTCTGTCTGCCTGGGGGGGGTAGCCCGCCACATCTGCAAGGGCAAGTGGGGGGTCTCGAAGGCACGTAACAAAACTCCGTTGATTCGGCGCCGGCCCGGCCCGCTTCGGGGGAAGGTGCCGGTTTGACGTCGCATCCGGGCGCAGCCAGCGGAGGCATGTCTGTGGCACGTCTCGTGGCGAGCATATCTCAATTGCCGCCGAAATAAACTCTCAAGCTCTTCACCCGCTGCCACCAGGCCGGTAACGTTTTTGTCTGAGCGACTGTCCGCAGATTGGGGTCTGGCGGAGGGTTTCTCCGGCACTACACCCGGTTCATGATCACCGTTCCTGAACCGGCACCGTAGGTGTACGGGCTGGCACGGGAGTGCAGCCCCGCCGACAACCGTTCCCGCAACACGGCAGAGTTCGTGCAATCCTCAGGCGGAGGGCGGAGGTTCCCACACTGAGTTGGGGCCATTAACCGCAGATGGATCACCGGACAGGAAAGCACTGTCCCGGCATCGCGATAACAAAACGCTAGTGGTCATCGCGTGTGCGCCAAGGGCAGGTATTGACCGTCTCCGGTGCCTATAGTGATTCTCC
>JAODMV010000059.1 GCA_025464875.1 Arthrobacter sp.
GGCGGTCCATGACACCAAAACCCATTACGGAATCTCCCTCAACATTGAGTGCACCTAACGGCTGCTCGTAACAGTGAACCACATCACGTTCCCGCTGGCCAGAGTCACATTCTGCCACCGAGAGAACCGAACCTTCCCCCGGGAGCCCGCGGCTGTTACCTTTGTCGCCAGCGGATCAGTGTTGCTACGCGAAAGGGAGAATGCCGTATGGCCATCAAGAAACTGAACCCTCCGGAGATGAGTCCTCATCTGAGCCCGTTCAGCCACATTGTCTGTCACGAGAAGTCGGGTTTGGCCTTTCTTTCGGGCCAAACCGCCGTCGATCCGGCCGGCACCCTCATCGGTGAGGGCGACGCCGCGAAGCAGGCCGAACAAGTCTTCAAGAACATCGGCCTGGCACTGGAGAGCCTGGGGGAAGACTGGTCGTCCGTGATCAGCCTGACCACCTACCTGACGTCCTACGACCACATGCCTGCCTTCAGGGAGACGAGAACGAGGCTGTTCGATTCCTACTTCCCCGACGGGGAGTATCCGGCCCACACCCTATTGCTGGTGGCCGGGCTCGGCTCGCGGGAACACCTGATCGAAATCGAGGCGGTAATCTCCCACTCCGGCTAGCGGGATTGCCTGGCCCCTGACGGCTGCGGAGCCCCGGAGCCCCGGCGCCCCAAGGCTCCGCGCGAGCACTCCGGCGGCGACTGCCGTTTTGCCGGTCCTCGGGTCCACCGGCCTAGACGGCGTACCTCAGCCAGCTGCCGGTGATGAATTCCTGGCGCGTGCCTGTGTGCGCCACATGTTCCAGGCCCGACCCATCTGGGTTGCCATCGTCGCGGCGGTCGCTTTCCGCTCCTCCCCGGTCAGATACGTGCACGTGCCCAGGCGCAGGGCGTCAGCCTGCGTTCGTGCATTTATTTCTGTATACACCGCCTGGTAGACGGCAGCCTGAAGGCTGCCGGCCGCGGTCACAGCGCCATGTCCCCGCATAAGGGCAACCGAGTCTGAACCTAGAACGTCGGCTAAGGCTTTTCCCGATCTCGCGTCGCGAATGAGAAGGTCCGAGCCGGTGCCCAGGGTTTCGCGAATCTCGAAAACTGGCGTCGCTTGCGGCAGGAAGCCCGCCATGTGCATAACCGGCCGCAACGGAACGTCCACCACACTGAAGGGGACTACCACCGGCGAGTGGCTGTGCACCACCGCCATTACCTCCGGCCGTGCCCGGTAGATCTCAGCGTGGATGAACCGTTCCAGGTAGACGGCACGGGAATCCGCTGTTTCCCCGTCGAGGTTGAATTCCTGAATGTCCGATTCGCCCACCAATGCAGGGGCAAGATTGCGTGCCAAGAGAAACTTCTCCGAGTCATAGTCTGCCCTGACACTTACATGTCCGAAGGCGTCCAAAATTCCCTGATGGAAGAGGATCTGATTGGCGTCCACTAGGTCAGCGAGCTGTGATGTCAGCTCCGACGTCGCGGGCTCCGGAATAACTTCGTGATGCATTGCCACCATCCTTATCGTCTGCGGTCGAGAGCAGCATTTGGGGGCCTTCTGCTTGCCAGGAGACGGCACCGCTGCCGGGTTAAAGCCTTGCCTGGCCCCGCAGGCCGCGTCGGCGGCTTTGGCTGCGGGGCCAGGCAAGTGGGTTTTTTGCTACGGGGCCTCTACAAGAGGACGGGGCCGCTTCCCTTCTAGCCTTGACTCCACGATCTGCCCATTGTCTGGGCTGCCCTGAGCCCCGTCGCCTCCTATGAGCAGCAGGCGTCTGCGCTCCAAGGCGTCCGGGCACTTGCCGGGTCTCGACACTGAGATCCGGCACCGTCGCAGCAGGCCCAGCCGGCGATGATTAGCCGGCCGAGCCGGGTGCCTGTGCTGATTCGGCGGCTAGCAGCCGCGGGTTCGCCGTCCGGTAATGTGCGGCAATGTCATCACTCGTCGTCATCCACACGTCCGGCTGGGCTGCGATGAAGTCCAGTGCGAGTTCCAGGTACTTGTGCCGGAACGGCTGGTTGATGATGAAGGGGTGCAGGCAGAGGGCCATCACACGGCCGCTGTCGACCGCATCCTTGCTGAGCTGCTCGTACTGGTCCTTGACGATTTGCAGGAAATCCTCGCCGCTGAGGTTCCTGCCGGAAAAGAGGGTCACGTCATTGACTTCAATCGAGTACGGAACGCTCATCATGCCGGCCACGTTGAGGTCGAAGGGCTGGTCGTCCGAGCACCAGTCGAGCACGTAGCTCAGGCCAAGCTCAGCCAGCACCTCAGGGGTGTTGCTGGTCTCCGTGAGGGCAGGGCCCAGCCATCCCTTCGGCGTGGAACCCGTGTGCGCCTCGATGGTTGAGACGACATTTTCGAGGTAAGCCGTCTCGTCTTCGCGTGACATCCCGGATTGGAACGTGGAGTTGTCCTGCCCGTGTGCCACCCACGCCCAGTCCCGCTCCATTCCGGCTTTAATGACTTCCGGGTATCGGCTGCACACATCGGAGTTGATAATCGCGCTGGCGCGAATTCCGTGCTTGTCGAGCGCCGCAATCATGCGCCAGATGCCAACGCGGAGGCCGTAGTCACGCCAGCCGTAATTGAGCGGATCGGGCTGCAGGCCGGCGGTCCCGCCGAAAATGCTGGTGGACGGCTTGTCGACCTGGTAGTGCTCGATGTTCAGACCCACATAGAATGCGACACGTTTACCATCGGGCCACTGAACAGCGGGCCGGTCAACAATGGCGCTGTAGTCGTAAAGGTGGTTATCCATCCAATACCTTCTTTCTTAAGATTCTTGAGGTTAGAAGCTACTTCTGTAGAGTGGCTTCATCCTTCCCCCTGCGCGGCCTTGTGTCTATAGCCCTTGTCATTTCTTTTCCTAGGCCCTCAGGATCGAAGCACCCCCGGCAGAACCTTCCCCGTCACAGAGGCCGCCCGCTGCTGCTGTCCCGACGTCGGCAAGGCCGTCAGCGGCGCCGGTTCCGCCGCCGCCAGCCCGGCTGCCCGGGCGTGAGGCTCGGTGCCCGGCGCGGGGCATCAAGGTAGAGTTTGAAGCGCAGGATCGACTGCGGCCGCTGCGGCCGGTGCCCCTGCCTGTTGGCCCGACGCTGCGCCCGCTCCCGCAACTTCCCAGCTTTGTTTCCAGTCTTCGCCGACCACCGAAGCCGCCCCGGCGCGGCTTCTCGAGCCTGAACGGAGCCAGCAATGGCCGCCAAAACAGACGGATCTGCCCCTGCCCTCACTCCCGAGCAGCTTCAGTCCGTACGGGGCACCCTGCGCTCCCCGCGCCGGCTGAAGACCGAGGTCCTGGCCGGCCTCGTCGTCGCGCTGGCCCTCATCCCGGAGGCCATCGCGTTCTCGATTATCGCGGGCGTCGACCCGCGGATCGGGCTCTTCGCCTCGTTCACGATGGCGGTCACCATCGCCTTCCTCGGCGGCCGGCCCGCGATGATCTCGGCGGCCACCGGCGCCGTCGCCCTGGTGATTGCCCCGCTGGTCAAGTCCCACGGCGTCGACTACCTCGTCGCCGCGGTCATCCTGGCCGGCGTTTTCCAGATCGTCCTCGGCCTGTCCGGGGTGGCGAAACTGATGCGGTTCATTCCGCGCTCCGTCATGGTCGGCTTCGTCAACGCCCTCGCCATTCTGATTTTCCTCTCCCAGGTCCCCGAGCTGGTCGGCGTGCCCTGGCTCGTCTATCCCCTCACTGCAGTGGGCCTGCTGATCGTGTTCGGGCTGCCCAGACTCACGCGCGCGGTCCCGGCCCCGCTCGTGGCGATCGTGGTCCTGACCCTCATCACCGTGGTGGCGGCCGTGGCGATCCCCACCGTCGGGGACAAGGGCGAGCTGCCCGATTCGCTGCCCTCGCTGTTCGTGCCGAACGTGCCGTTCAGCCTCGAGACGCTGGAGATCATCTTCCCGTTCGCCCTGGCCATGGCCTTCGTGGGGCTGCTCGAATCGCTCATGACGGCGAAGCTGGTCGACGACATCACGGACACCCGCTCACCCAAGACCCGCGAGGCCTGGGGGCAGGGGGCGGCGAACATCGTCACCGGGTTCTTCGGCGGCATGGGCGGCTGCGCGATGATCGGCCAGACCATGATCAACGTCAAGGCCTCCGGCGCCCGCACCCGGATTTCAACCTTCCTGGCCGGCGTCTTCCTGCTCATCCTCGTGGTGGTCCTGGGCGACGTCGTGTCCCTGATCCCCATGGCCGCGCTCGTGGCCGTGATGATCTTCGTCTCCGTCGCCACCTTCGACTGGCACAGCATCCGGCCCGCCACGCTGAAGGCCCTGCCCAAGAGCGAGACCCTCGTCATGGTGGCCACCGTGGTCGTGGTCGTCGCCACCCACAACCTGGCCATCGGGGTGGGCGTCGGCGTGCTCGTGGCCATGGTCCTGTTCGCCCGGCGCGTGGCGCACTTCGTCACCGTGGCCCGCACGCTCACAGAGGACGACGGCGGCCCGCTCGCCACCTACCGGGTGGACGGCGAGCTCTTCTTCGCCTCCTCGAACGACCTGTACACCCAGTTCGAGTACGCCCTGGATCCGGAGCGCGTGGTCATCGACATGCACGCCTCCCACCTCTGGGACGCCTCGACCGTCGCCGCACTCGATGCCATCACCGAGAAGTACCGGCACCACGGGAAGCGCGTGGAGGTCGTCGGCCTGAACGATTCCAGCGTGCTCATGCGCGAACGGCTGGCCGGCAAGCTCGGGGCAGGGCACTAAGGCCGCAGGGCCGGGCGGCGACGCTCAAAATACTCCGCGACGCGCGAATTGCCGGGCGCGGCCGCATTCCGGCAGCGCCGGGGAATGTGCGCGTCAGCAGGGAATTTTGCGCGTCGATAAGGGCGAACATGTCTGCAAGGTGCTCGCTCAGGAGTTCTTGGACGTCCCCGCGCGCGGGGTCGTCCGGCTCGATCCGAATCACGGGAATGCCTCCGGGCCCTACCCCTGTGTCAGGCGGTAGCGCTCGATCTGCTTGAGCCGCCGCAGGAGGCTGTCCCGCCGGGGGTGCGGGACGGCGTCGGGCGCCTCCGCCGTGAGGTCGATGTGTTTGGTGCCGTACTGCCACAGCAGCAGGTCATCGAGCAGCCGGTCCGGGCCGGGGGAGTAGCGGTGGTCCAGGGCCTTGCGGACCTCGGTGATCCGGTTGGCGCTGAGCAGGCCGGCCAGCTGGACGGTCTGGTTGAGTCCGTGGGCGGCCATGAGTTCGGCGGCCCAGCCCCAGTCGTCGTCGACCTTGCGGTCCACGTGGGGCAGGAGCGTCCGCCAGACGTCCCGGATCCGGTTCGGCGTGAGCTGGGCGGCGCCTTCGCCGTCCATGTCCCAGTAGCTGCGGACCTCCTCGTAGCGGTCATGCAGGTCGGAGAAGGCCCCCTCCACTGTTTCCAGCATGGCGGCCGTCGCGGTGAACTGGCGGTCGAAGTGCGGCGTCCAGGCGCGTGGATCCTCGGCCTTGAAGCGGATGTCGTGCTCGATCTCGCTCCAGGCGTGGGCGAACACCGTGCGGATCTGGCACTCGAAGAAGTAGCTGCCGTTCGGCGGGATTTCCGGGTTGAAGAGCTGCTGGTAGGCCTTGACGGCGTCGTTCTGAATGGTCCGCAGGATCAGGTGACGGCTGGAGTAGCCGTACGTTCCGGATTCGATCGAGCCGATGTCCTTTTCGCGGTCCCCGCGGCAGTCGAAGAGCTGGCGCTGGCGCTTGATCAGGTTGGCCACGACCGCATTTTCCGCGGGCAGCTTCGTAATGACGCGGACGCCCACCATGTCATTGAGCGTCCGGAACGGATCCGGGAACTTCAGCGTCGGCGGGCCGCCCGGTTCCAGGGGCTCTTCAGTCCGGGAGATCTTCTCCCGGAAGGATTCCACCGTCTTGGTGCGGCCGGTGACGAACAGCGGCGTCACCTCGGTGCCCTTGAGCATAGTGCGCAGCGTCAGCAGGACCTCCCGCGTGACCAGCTTCAGGGCAGGGCGGAGCCGCTCGTAGAGTTCCACGTTTTCCTGCACAGATTCGCGCAGGCTCGGGTCCAGTCGATCCCAGTTGCTCGCCATGTGTCCAGCTTACGGCGGAGGTACGACGGCGGGACGCTGACACCCCCGCGGTCGCCCGGTGCGGACCGCTGCAACCGTCCTGGCCGGCGGGCTTCCGCGTGGCCGGGTGACGACCAAGGTAGGCTCTGCACATAGCTGCTGTGCGGCGTCGGACTCTGATCGCGGCCGCAGCGACGGTGATATTGGGGGCAATCTCCGCTGCCTGTTCACCAGGCCCTAAGGAGGACACTGTGAAGCGGCACAAGTACAGCTACGGCGACGCCCCGAGCCAGTGGGGAGAACTTTTCCTGCCGGACGTTGCGGCACCCAAGGGAATCGTGGTCGTCATCCATGGCGGGTACTGGCGGTCCCAGTACGGCGCGGAACTCGGTGAACCGCTGGCCAAGGACCTCGCAGCCCACGGCATGGCCGCCTGGAACATCGAGTATCGCCGCGCCGGCAACGGCGGAGGCTGGCCGCACACGTTTTCCGATGTGCTGGCCGGGATCGACAAGCTGCGGGACGTCGCGGGCGAGCGCGGGCTGGGACTGGACCGCGTCGTCGCCCTGGGCCATTCCGCCGGCGGGCACCTTGCCGTCTGGGCAGCCGGCCGTGACCGGTTAGGCCAGATCGGCGCGCCGGATGCGGACCGCCAGCTGCTCCGGAAAGACGACGGCGCGGTGCGCCTCACCGGCGTAGTGAGCCAGTCGGGGGTGCTGAACCTCGCTGCCGCAGAACGGCTGAACCTCAGCAACGGAGCGGTCAGCAACTTGTTGGGTGGGTCTTCGGAAAAATACCCCAAACGGCACAAATACGCGGATCCAATGAGCGCCCTCCCGTTGAATGTCCCCGTTTACGCGGTCCACGGAACCGAAGACGACACCGTCCCGATCAGCCAGTCGGAGACGTATGCGGCAGCGGCCAAAGCAACCGGGGCGCCGGTCCAGCTCCTCAGGGTTCCCGGCGACCATTTCGCCCTTATCGACCCGAAGGCCGCCGCCTACCGAAAATGCCGCGAGCTTGTCCAG
>JAODMV010000062.1 GCA_025464875.1 Arthrobacter sp.
ACCGGCTACCTCGAGGACATCTGGAACGCCCCCACCAAGGACATCTACGACTACACCGCCACCCCGGAGTTCCCCCCGGCACCGGATGAAGTCATCATCTCCTTCGAAGCCGGCGTGCCGGTCGCGATCGACGGCGTCCGGGTCACCCCGCTGCAGGCGATCCAGGAACTCAACCGCCGCGCCGGCGCCCAGGGCGTCGGCCGCATCGACGTCGTCGAGGACCGCCTCGTCGGCATCAAGTCCCGCGAAATCTACGAGGCCCCCGGCGCCATGGCGCTGATCACCGCGCACAAGCACCTCGAGGACATCACGATCGAACGCGAGCAGGCCCGCTTCAAGGCGACCGTCGGCCAGCGCTGGGCGGAGCTGGTCTACGACGGCCAGTGGTTCTCCCCGCTCAAGCGCTCCCTGGACGCCTTCATCCAGGACACCCAGCGCTACGTCTCCGGCGACATCCGCATGGTCCTGCACGGCGGCCAGGCGATCGTCAACGGACGCCGCTCCGACACCTCGCTCTACGACTTCGACCTCGCCACCTACGACACCGGCGACACCTTCGACCAGTCGCAGGCCAAGGGCTTCATCGAGCTGTGGGGCATGTCCTCCAAGGTCGCCTCCAGCCGTGACTTCCGCGTCGCAGGGCAGTAGCTCCCGTGGTTGAGCAGAATCCAGAGGAAAGCGGGACCCCCAAGGCGGGGCTGCGCTCGGGGACCAACGAAGGCGCCCTGTGGGGCGGCCGCTTTGCCGGCGGCCCGGCGGACGCCCTCGCGGCGCTGAGCAAGTCCACGCACTTTGACTGGCGGCTGGCCCGCTACGACATCGCCGGCTCCCAGGCGCACGCCCGCGTGCTGCACAAGGCCGGGCTGCTGGACGACGCCGAACTCGCAGGCATGCTCGCCGCCCTCACCCAGCTGGACGCGGACGTCGCCTCCGGCGCCTACGCCCCCGCGGAGTCCGACGAGGACGTCCACGGGTCGCTGGAACGCGGACTGATCGAGCGGGCCGGCACCCAGCTCGGCGGCAAGCTCCGGGCGGGGCGCTCCCGCAACGACCAGGTGGCCACCCTCGGCCGCATGTTCCTGCGCGACCACGCCCGGATCATCGCCCGCGGCGTGCTCGCCCCGATCGAGGCACTGGTGGACCAGGCCAAGGAGCACCGCGGGGTGGCCATGCCCGGCCGCACGCACCTCCAGCACGCCCAGCCGGTCCTGCTCAGCCACCACCTGCTCGCCCACGCCTGGGCGCTGCTGCGCGATGTGCAGCGGCTCCAGGACTGGGACAAGCGCGCGGGGGTCTCGCCCTACGGCTCCGGCGCCCTGGCCGGCTCCTCGCTGGGTCTGGACCCGGAGGCCGTGGCAGCCGATCTCGGTTTCTTCTCGGCCGCGCACAACTCGATCGACGGCACCGCCTCGCGCGACGTCTTCGCCGAGTTCGCCTGGATCACCGCCATGATCGGCGTAGACCTCTCGCGGATCTCGGAGGAAGTCATTCTCTGGGCCACCAAGGAGTTCTCCTTCGTGACCCTGCACGACTCCTACTCCACCGGCTCCTCGATCATGCCGCAGAAGAAGAACCCCGATGTGGCCGAACTGGCGCGCGGAAAGGCCGGCCGGCTGATCGGCAACCTGACCGGGCTCCTGGCCACGCTCAAGGGCCTGCCGCTCGCGTACAACCGCGACCTGCAGGAGGACAAGGAACCGGTCTTCGACGCCGCCGACACCCTGGAGCTTCTGCTCCCGGCCGTGTCCGGCATGATCTCGACCCTGAAGTTCAACACCGAGCGGATGGAATCGCTGGCCCCGCAGGGCTTCGCGCTGGCCACGGACATTGCCGAGTGGCTCGTCCGCCAGGGCGTTCCGTTCCGGGAGGCGCACGAGCTCTCCGGTGCCGCCGTGAAGCAGGCCGAAAGCCGGGGCGTCGAACTCTGGGACCTGACGGATGAGGAGTACGCCGCCATCTCGGGCCACCTGACACCGGAGGTCCGCACGGTCCTGAGCACCGAAGGTTCGCTCAACAGCCGCAACTCCCAGGGCGGCACCGCGCCGGCCGCGGTCGAGCGCCAGCTGCTGGCCCTCGACGGCGAGCTTGCCGGCGTCCGCGGGTACGCGGGGTAGTTCAGACCCCTATTCCTGCGGGTGGGGACGAGATGGCACTTCACGGCATGGTTTTTTGGCTTGTTTCTCCGAGTCATTGCCGTGCAGTGCCATCTTGCCGTCGTTAAGGCGGGTCGGACGGCGGCGCGTGTGTTGTTCAGGACAAGTTCGTCACCTCACGGCAAGGGCCAGCTGGCGTTCGCGGCCCAGCAGGCTCTCCTTGATGGCCAGCCCCCAGCGGAATCCGCCAAGGGTGCCGTCGGTGCGGATGACCCGGTGGCATGGGACAAAGAGGCCCGCCGCATTGAAGGCGCAGGCACCCGCCGCCGCACGGACGGCCCGGGCGTTGCCGGAGAGCTCGGCGTACTCCGTGTACGTCACCGGGCTTCCCGGCACAACGGTGCGGAGCACTTCCCAGGCGTGGTTCCGGAACGGCCCCGACTTCTGCCGCACCGGCACCTCCATGGCCGGGCCCGGATTCCCGGCATAGAATTCCTCAACGGCCGCGGAGATCGCTTCGAGCTCCCGGACGGGCTCGTAGTCGCCGGGGAGCAGCTCCGGATGGATCTGTCCGGTGAGTTCGCCGGGCACCGCGGTCCAGCCGGAGGCCAGCACGGCGCCGTCCCGGGCGATGATGGTGAAGGGGCCGTCCGGGGTGGACATGGTCAACAGCTGGGCTTTCATTTCTTCGCTTTCCTTGGAGTCGGTGTCGGCCTGCGCGCAGCGGCCTGTGCTGCGGCACGCCAGAGGTGCATCGTGGCGTAGGAGCGCCAGGGGCTGAGTTCGCGGAAGTCGGGGGAGGGCTGGGCATCGTCAGCAGCCGGAGGAAGGGAGCGGATGCCGTTGCGCACCGCGGCGTCGTTGGCGAGGAACACGTCCGGGGCGCCGATGACCCGCATCGCGAGGTAGCCCACGGTCCAGGGCCCGACGCCGGCCAGGGGCAGGAGCTTGGCCTCGAGCCCGGGCAGGTCGTCGCCGTAGCCGAAATCGAGGTCCGCCGCGGCCATCGCCGCCGCCGCGGCCCGGACGGAGTCGATCCGGCGCTGCGGTCCCCGGAGCAGCTCGAAGCCGGACTCGGCAAGCTGCGTTGCCGTGGGGAACAGCCGGTGCAGCCCGTCGCCGGGAACCAGGCTCTCTGTCCCGGCCGCCGAGAGCTGGACCAGGGCGGTCCGGGCGGCAGCCACGGTGATTTGCTGCCCGATCATCGCCCGGATCAGCATTTCCTGCGGATCCACGGCTCCCGGCATCCGGATGCCCGGAGTTCGGGCCACGCTGGCGGCGAGCCGCGGATCTGCCGCCAGCGCGCCGTCGATGGCGACCGGGTCGGCGTCCAGGTCAAGCAGCCGGCGGACCCTGCTGAGCAGGGCGGCGAGGTCGCGCAGATCCACGGCGCCGATGGTCAGGACCAGGGGGCGGCCGGCCGCGCCGGCGTCGTAATCGACCCGGAAGCGGGCATGCCCATGCGCCAGCCGCAGCGTCCGGGCGTAGGAGCCGGAGCTCCCTTCCTCGATACCCGGGATGGCACGGACGGCCAGGAAGTCGAAAACCCCGGGATCGAACGGTTCACGGTAGGGAAGGTTCAGTGTCAGCGCGGTGCTGGACGCGGGCGCCCGGTGATGCCGTGCCGTAGCCCGCAGCGCCGACGGGGTCATGGCGAAGACCTCGCCGATCGTCTCGTTGAACTGGCGCACGCTGCTGAAGCCGGCCGCAAACGCGATGTCTGCCACCTTCATGGACGTGGACACCAGCAGGGTGCGGGCGGTCTGGGCGCGGCTGGCCCGCGCCAGCGACAACGGGCCGGCGCCCAGTTCATGGCTCAGGATCCGGTTGAGCTGGCGCGAGGAATATCCCAGCCGGGACGCGAGCCCCTCCACGCCGTCCCGGTTGATCACGCCGTCGTTGATCAGCCGCATGGCCCGACCGGCGATGTCTGAGCGGACGTTCCAGGCCGGCGTGCCGGGCACGGCCTCCGGCAGGCAGCGTTTGCAGGCCCGGTACCCGGCGTCGTGGGCGGCGGCAGAGGTCTCGTAGAACGTGACGTTGCCCGCTTTGGGGGTCCGGGCGGGGCAGGAGGGACGGCAATAGATGCCCGTGGTCCGGACAGCGGTATAGAACTGCCCGTCGAATCGGGTGTCCCGGGCATCGATTGCCCGGTAGCGCTGCCAGAAGTCCATGGCTTCATCCTCCCAGCTTTCCCGGTTCCCCTGCTAGCGGAAATCGGACACGGCCGTGGAGGGGTCGGCTGCCCATTTGTTAAAGTCGGATCATGAGACCCAGCCCGATTTCTGCCGGCCCGGCGCGGGGCGAGGAACCGAGCCGCGCCGCCCTCCGTGAGCTGCTCTCCGCGGACGCCAGGCACGTAGCGCCCCTGCTGCTCGGCGCGGTGCTGACCCATCAGGGACGCGACGGGTCGGTGTCGGTGCGGATCACCGAGGTGGAGGCGTACCTGGGGCCGCACGACTCGCTCTACCCTGATCCCGGTTCGCACACCTTTCGCGGCGCAACGGCCCGCAATGCGCCGATGTTCGGCCCGGCGGGGCACCTGTACGTCTATTTCACCTATGGGATGCACCACTGCGCCAACATCGTGTGTGGTCCGGAAGGCACGGCATCGGGCCTGCTGCTGCGGGCCGGCGAGGTCGTCGCCGGGCACGAACTGGCACGCGCCAGGCGTCCGACCTCAAAGTCCGCCAAGGACCTGGCGAGCGGACCGGCGCGGCTCGCCAAGGCGCTTGGCCTCACGACGGCGGACAGCGGCCGGGACGCGCTCGGCGCTCCGTTCCGGCTCGAACTCCCGCAGCACCCGGTATCTGGCATCAGCGCCGGGATCAGCACCGGGCCGCGGGTGGGCGTCTCCGGAGCCGGCGGCACGGACGAGTACCCCTGGCGCTTCTGGCTCAGCGGCGACCCGACGGTCTCGCGCTACAAAGCAGCCAAGGTGCGCCCGGCGTAGTCCACGCCGACGGGGAGCGGAGCGAGCCTCCGTTTCACCCCTGGTGTAGTGCGATGCCGGCGGCGGAACACCGGGCGCGGTGCGGACGATTTGGCGCCGACCAGTAAAGTAGATGCGTGAATCAAAGCGAGTCGTACCAGATCAATCACGCAGTACCGGTGGACGAGCTGATCAACAGCCTGTGCGCCACTATTCCGGACTACCCCAAACCCGGAATCATCTTCAAGGACCTGACCCCCGTGTTCGCCAACGGGCCCGCGTTCAAGGCCGTCGTCAATGCCCTCGTGGAACCGTTCAAGGGCCAGTTTGACGCCGTCGCCGGAGTGGAGGCCCGCGGCTTCTTGCTCGCCGCAGCCGCCGCGTACGCCACGGACACCGGCGTTATCACCGTCCGCAAGGCCGGCAAGCTGCCCCGCGCCGTGGTCTCCGAGGACTATGCCCTGGAGTACGGCACCGCCACCCTGGAGCTGCACACCACGGACCTCGCCCCCGGGAGCCGGGTACTGATCCTCGACGACATCCTCGCAACCGGCGGCACTCTCGGCGCGGCCGCCCGTCTGTTCGAGCGGTGCGGCATCCAGGTGGCCGGCGTCGGGGTGGTCATGGAACTTAGCGAGCTGCAGGGCCGTTCGGCCCTGAGCGGACACGAGGTCCGTTCCCTCCTGCGCCTGTAACCTGAGTGTCCCGGTCGTGTCGGTACAGTTCTCGGAACTGCACCGTCTTGGTACCTTTGAGGCGGTTTTACCGAAATGGCTGTAGAATAGTGGGTCTGTCTTTTTCGATAGGGGAACGGTTCGATGCACGACGCTGATTTGGCCCAGGAACGCGAGTACGTCGCCGGACTCTATGCCCGACTCGATGAATTACGGGCGGAAAAGCGCGCCCAGCTTGCCCAGGTGCGCCGTGCCGGCGCGGTCGGCACCATGCAAAACGTCTCCGAACGCGACGCCTTCGCGGCGCTCTACGAGGACCGCCTCGCCCAGCTCGACGCCGTAGACGACCGCCTTGTGTTCGGCCGCCTGGACCTTGATTCCGGGGAGGCCCAGTACATCGGCCGCATCGGGCTGACCACCGATGACCTCCAGCGGCTCATGGTGGACTGGCGGGCTCCCGAAGCGGGCCATTTCTACCAGGCAACGGCCTTCGACCGGCAGGGAGTCCGCCGCCGCCGCCACCTGATCCTGCAGGGCCGCGAGGTTAAGGCGATCGAGGACGACGTACTGGACGCCGACATGCTCGCCGACAGCGACTCGCTCCAAGGCGAAGGCGCCCTCCTGGCCGCCCTGAATTCCAAGCGGACCGGCCGCATGTCCGACATCGTCGGCACCATCCAGTCCGAGCAGGACCGGATCATCCGCTCCTCCATTTCCGGGGCCCTCGTGGTCCAGGGCGGACCCGGCACCGGCAAGACGGCCGTCGCCCTGCACCGCGCCGCCTACCTGCTCTACACGCACCGGGAACGCCTCAAGACCGCCGGTGTGCTCCTGGTGGGCCCGTCGTCGTCCTTCATGAACTACATCGAACGCGTGCTGCCCTCGCTCGGCGAGACCGGCGTTGTCATGGCGAGCCTGGGCCGGCTGATGCCCGGCATCAGCGCCGTTGCGGAACCGGACGCCGCCGTCGCCGCCATCAAGGGCCGGGTGGACATGGCCGGCGTCGTGGCCAACGCCGTCGCCAACCGGCAGCGCATCCCGGCCGAAAACCGGATCCTCGAAGTCGACGGGCGCAAGCTCGTCCTGACGCCCCGGCAGGTCCGCCGCGCCCGGGACAAGGCGCGGGGCACCGGCAAGCCGCACAACGAGGCCAGGGTCACCTTCGTCAAGATCCTGCTGCGCGAACTGACCGAACAGCTGACCGAGATGGTGGAAGCCAGCAGCATCGGCAACAACGCGGACCGTTCCTATCTGGCCGAGGATGTCCGCTCCGCCCGGGACGTCCGCATTGCGCTGAACCTGTGCTGGATGCCGATGACCCCGGAAAAGCTCGTGGGGGAGCTGCTGAGCAAGCCGGCCATCCTGGGAGCCTGCACCCCGAACCTCAGCCCCGCCGAGCGCGCGATGCTGCTCCGGCCGGCCGGCTCACCCTGGACCGAGTCCG
>JAODMV010000172.1 GCA_025464875.1 Arthrobacter sp.
CTGATCGCGTCCTCGATCATGAGCAAGAAGATCGCCGAAGGCACCGGTTCGCTGGTGCTGGACGTCAAGGTGGGCAGCGGGGCATTCATGAAGGACGAGGCCCGGGCACGCGAACTGGCCGAGACCATGGTGGCCCTGGGCAAGGACGCCGGCGTCAACACGGTGGCCCTGCTCAGCAACATGGACACGCCCCTGGGCCTCACCGCGGGCAACGCGATCGAGGTCGAGGAGTCGGTCGAGGTGCTGGCCGGGGGAGGTCCGGAAGACGTCGTCGAACTCACCGTCCGGCTGGCGGAGGAGATGCTGGCAGCCGCCGGCGTCCACGACGCCGATCCCCGGGCCGCGCTCCGGGACGGCCGGGCCATGGACGTCTGGAACCGGATGATCGAGGCGCAGGGCGGAGACCCCCGCGCCAAGCTGCCGGCCGCCCGGGAATCCGAGGTTCTCTACGCGCCGGCGGACGGGGTGCTGGTGGAACTGGACGCCATGGCCGTCGGCGTCGCTGCCTGGCGCCTCGGCGCCGGACGCGCCCGCAAGGAAGACGCCGTCCAGGCCGGCGCCGGAGTGCGGATGCACGCGAAACCCGGCGCCCCGGTGCGCGCCGGCGAACCGCTGATGACGCTCCTGACGGACACGCCGGAAAAGTTCGAACGGGCCAAGGAAGCCCTCGAGCGCGCCGTAGTGATCGCGCCCGAGGGCTCCCGACCAGCTCAGCAGCTTATTATTGACCGCATCGCCTAGGCGTGCGTTAGGAAACCGTGCAAGAAATTAACGAATTCATCCTCGCAGCCGCAGGGCAACCCTGGGTCCTCATCCTGGTGTTCGCCTGCTGCGTCATCGACGGCTTCTTCCCGCCGATTCCCAGCGAATCAGTGGTGGTCGGCCTGGCCGCCGTCGCCGCCACGGCAGACATCCCGAACCCCCTGCTGCTGATCGCGACCGCCGGCGCGGGCGCCTTCGTGGGTGACAACACCGCCTACCTGATTGGCCGGGGCACCGGAACGCGCCGCTGGGCCTGGATGCGCGGGCCCCGGATGCAGGCGGCATTCCACTGGGCCGGCAGGGAACTGCGGAAACGGCCGGCGTCGCTGATCCTCGTGGCGCGCTTTGTTCCCATCGGCCGGGTCGCCGTGAACCTCACGGCCGGCGCCACCGGCTACCCGAGGCCCAAGTTCGTGGGGCTGACGGTGTTGTCCGCGACGGTCTGGGCGGGGTACTCCGTCGCGATCGGCCTGTTTTTCGGGCAGTGGTTCGAGGACAACCACCTGCTCGGCGCCACCATCGCCATCGTCTGCGCGATCGTCCTCGGCATCGCGGTCGACGTCGCCATCAGCAAGCTGCGCGGGACGCTTCCGGTCGAACTGAAGCGGCCCGTTCCGCCCGCCGAGCCGTAGCGGCTTCCGGCCGCGGCGGCGCCGGAAATATCCGGTGCGGAATTAGTTCGGCCAAGGGCGGATTTCTGCGTAAGAACGTAGCGCAGGGACTCCGGCCGTGGGACACTAAGGAGGGCGATTTACGTCTCTTTCCCGGCCCCGTTTTCGTCTAGGAGCAATGCCTGCGTGGAGTTTATTAATGAGGCCGTGCTCCATGCGGCTGGCCAGTGGTGGATCTACCCGCTTCTCCTCGTCTTCTTCTTCGTGGACGGCTTCGCCATGGTCGTCCCGAGTGAGACCCTCATCGTTGCCCTCGCGGCATTCTCCCGCCACAGCGGGGAGCCGAACCTCTGGATTCTGGGCCTGACGGCGCTTGTCGGCGCCATCGCGGGTGACAACATGGCCTACCTTCTGGGCCGGAAGATCGGCCTCGAACGCTGGCGGTGGATGCGGAAGCCGAAGGTCCAGAAGGCGTTCGGCTGGGCGCGTTATGAACTGGAGAAACGCGGCGCCGTCCTGGTCTTCACGGCCCGGTACATTCCCTGGGGACGCGTGGCCGTTAATTACGTTGCCGGCACCACCGGCTTTCCGCACCGGAAGTTCTTCTTCCTCGACGCCTTCGCCTGCATCACCTGGGTGGCCTACTCCATTGGCATCGGAATCCTGGCGAGCTCCTTCCCCTGGTTGCACCACAACCCGCTGCTTAGCGCCGGCATCGCGGTGGTGTTTGCGATCGTGCTGGGTGTCCTGATCGATCACGTGCTGCGCTGGTGGCACAAGCGGCTCGCCCGCAACGACGTCCAGCCCGCCGGGCCCCTCGCCGCTGGGCTGGTGCCCGCGGCCGGTCCGGACGCGGTGCTCGCCGGACCGTCCACGGATGCCGAGGCCGGCAGGAAGTAGCGCCTGCCGTCCCTGCGACCCTATGGTGGGAACGTGACTGAGACTATTCCTGACGCTGCCCCTGACCTCGACTTCGACCTGAAGGGCCTTCCCAAGGTCTCCCTTCACGACCATCTGGACGGCGGACTGCGTCCGGCCACCATCATTGAACTCGCCGAAAGCGTCGGGCACACCCTGCCGTCGACCGACCCCGTCGCGCTGGGGGAGTGGTTCCGCGAATCCGCCGACTCCGGCTCCCTGGTCCGCTACCTCGAGACCTTCGAGCACACCGTCGCCGTCATGCAGACCAAGGAAGGCCTGTTCCGCGTCGCCAAGGAGTTCGTTGAGGACCTGGCCGACGACGGCGTCGTCTACGGCGAGGTGCGCTGGGCGCCCGAACAACACCTGCAGCAGGGCCTGAGCCTCGACGAGGTCGTCGAGGCCGTGCAGGCCGGGCTGGAAGCAGGCGTGGACGTCGTGGCCGAAAGCGGGCGCGACATCCAGGTCGGCCAGCTCATCACCGCCATGCGCCACGCCGACCGCGGCCAGGAGATCGCCGAACTGGCAGTCCGCCACCGCTACAAGGGCGCCGTGGGCTTCGACATCGCAGGGGCCGAGGACGGCTTCCTGCCATCCCGCTTCAAGGACGCCTTCACCTACCTCGCCGAGCACCACTTTCCCGCCACCATCCACGCGGGCGAGGCTGCCGGCCTGGAAAGCATCCAGTCCGCCCTGGTCGACGGACGGGCCCTGCGCCTGGGACACGGCGTGCGGATCGCGGAAGACATCGCCGTCGAATTCGAGGAAGACGACAACGCCGGGACAGGCACCGCAACATTTGTAGACCCCGACGACGACGGCGAAGTCAGCGACAACATCGGCCTGGTCACCCTGGGCGAGCTCGCCAGCTGGGTCCGCGACCGCGGCATCGCGCTGGAGATCTGCCCGTCCTCCAACCTGCAGACCGGCGCCATTGCCGGATTCGGCGAGGGCATCGGAAGCCACCCGCTGGACATGCTCTACCAGCTCGGCTTCAACGTCACCATCAACACCGACAACCGGCTCATGAGCGGCGTGACGCTCACGGACGAGTTTGAACTGCTGGTGGAGACCTTCGACTACGACCTCGACGATCTGCTGGAACTGACGCTGAATGCAGCCGAGGCCGCCTTCCTGCCGCTCGAGGAGAAGGAAGCCCTCGTCGAATACATCAACGAGGCCTACTCCGACCTTGGCTAAGGAAAACTCCAACGCGGTGGGTGCGCTGCTCAGCGTGATTGCCGCGCTGCGCACCCACTGCCCCTGGATGGGCGCCCTGACGCATGAATCGCTCGTGGAGTACCTCCTGGAGGAGGCCTACGAGGTGGCGGAAACCATCGAGACCGGCGGCGGCGACGCCGAGCTGAAGGCCGAGCTCGGCGACGTCCTGCTGCAGGTGGTCCTCCACGCCCGGCTCGCCCAGGAGCGTGGCGCCTTCGACTTCGACGCCGTGGCCAGCGGGCTTTCGGCGAAGATGATCCGGCGCAATCCGCACGTTTTCCGCCCGGACGGCTCGCTGCAGGATTCCTTCCCGGCCACCGTGGCGGAGATCGTCAGCACCTGGGACGCGGTCAAGCGTGCCGAGAGGTCGCTGCACGCCGAGAAGGCACACCCGGGCCAGGCCCTGGCCGGCATCCCGGCCGCGCTTCCTGCCCTGGCCCGGGCGCAGAAGCTTCTGGACCGTGCCGAGCGGGAGGGCCTGCCGGCAGCGCCGGCGGGGCCAGGCATCCGGGGCCTCTCGCCCGGCACCGAGGAGGAACTCGGGGAGTTGCTGTTCGGCCTCGTGGCGGCCGCCCGGGCGGACGGGCTCGACGCCGAACGCGCCCTCCGCGCGGCCCTGCGCCGCTTCCAGGACTCCCACGGCCCGGCGCCGTCCGTATCGTGACGTCCGGGGAATGGATAGGTTCCGTAAGCCCCACCACTCTCGACTAGGCTAGTAGCGACGGGGACGAACGGTTTTTCAGCCTTTTTGTACAGCCAGATCCCAGCAGTCAGATTCCCAGCAGATCGCTTCACCCAAAGGAGCAATTCCATGGCGCTTATCGATGCCATCCACGCCCGCGAGATCCTCGATTCCCGTGGCAACCCGACCGTAGAAGTTGAAGTTCTGCTGTCCGACGGCCAGATCGGCCGCGCAGCAGTTCCCTCCGGAGCCTCCACCGGCGAGCACGAGGCCGTCGAGCTCCGCGACGGCGACAAGGGCCGTTACCTCGGCAAGGGCGTCCAGAAGGCTGTCGACGCCGTCATTGACCAGATCGCCCCTGCCCTGATCGGCTTCGACGCCACCGACCAGCGCAGCATCGACCAGTCCATGATCGACCTGGACGGCACCGCCAACAAGAGCAAGCTCGGCGCCAACGCCATTCTGGGCGTCTCCCTGGCTGTCGCCAACGCTGCCGCCGCGTCCGCCGACCTGCCGCTCTACAAGTACCTGGGCGGCCCGAACGCCCACGTCCTGCCGGTTCCGCTGATGAACATCCTCAACGGCGGCTCACACGCCGATTCCGACGTCGACATCCAGGAGTTCATGGTTGTCCCGCTCGGCGCCGAGACCTTCTCCGAAGGCCTGCGCTGGGGTGTCGAGGTCTACCACGCCCTCAAGGCCGTGCTGCAGGAAAAGGGCCTCTCCACCGGCCTCGGCGACGAGGGCGGCTTCGCGCCGAACCTTCCGTCCAACCGTGCGGCCCTGGACCTGATCCAGGTAGCCATCAAGAACGCCGGCTACACGCCGGGCAAGGACATCGCCCTGGCCCTCGACGTAGCGTCGTCGGAGTTCTTCACCGACGGTGCTTACCAGTTCGAAGGCAAGGCCCTCAGCTCTGCCGAGATGAGCGCCTACTACGCCGAACTCGTCGCCGACTACCCGCTGGTCTCGATTGAAGACCCGCTGGATGAGAACGACTGGGACGGCTGGAAGGCCCTCACCGACGCCATCGGCGACAAGGTCCAGATCGTCGGAGACGACCTCTTCGTGACCAACCCCGAGCGCCTGCAGACCGGCATCGACTCGCGCACCGCCAACTCTCTGCTGGTGAAGGTCAACCAGATCGGTTCACTGACCGAGACCCTCGACGCCGTGTCCCTCGCCCAGCGCGCCGGTTACACGACCATCACCTCGCACCGCTCCGGCGAAACCGAGGACACCACCATTGCTGACATCGCCGTTGCCACCAACGCGGGCCAGATCAAGACCGGTGCCCCGGCGCGCTCCGAGCGCGTGGCCAAGTACAACCAGCTGCTGCGCATCGAGGAAGAACTCGACGACGCTGCACGCTACGCCGGCCGCAGCGCCTTCCCGCGTTTCAACGGCTAGTAGCACCGAAAACCACGAACCGGTGGCTATGGTTGAAAGACCATGGCCGCCGGTTCTGTTTTTGGCACCCTAGCCGGTGCCGGTTGGTGCCGCCCGCCCCGGCCACGGATGTCAGTACAGAGCAGCAAGCCAGCCCAGCAAGGACCGGGCATTACAGGAGTGACATGGCTACCCGCCGCCCCAAGGTTCCCCGGGCCACGCCTGCGGCCCCGAAGTCCCCGGATACGGGCGACGGTGGCGACGTCATCCAGGCCGACTTCGGTGGCCGGCCGGCTCAGGCCCACGCCAGGGCCCCGGCCTCCGGTTCCCGCCACGACAGTCCCCGGCAGGACGCCGGCAGGGCCACTCCCGGGAAAGCCGCGCCGCAGTCTTCCCCGGCCCGTACCGCCACCGCTCCAAACAGGGACGCCAAGTCCAGCGGAACCAGGAGCACCGGAACGCAGGCCAGCGCGCCCAAGGCAAGCGGTGTCCGGACGAAGGCTGCCCGGGCGAGCGGCGCCGCGAAGGCCCCCGCCGAGGCCGAGGAGGCCCCGGTCCCGGCCAAAGCGTTCTCCGGACGCATGCTGGCGTTGTCGGTGGTCATGATTGCCATCACCATCATGCTGGCGCCAACCGTCAAGATCTTCTTCGAAAAACGCGCCGAAATCGCCGCGCTGCAGGCGGATATCTCCGAGAAGCAGTCCCAGCAGAACGACCTCAGGCGGCAGGTCTCGCGCTGGCAGGATCCCAGCTATGTTAAGCAGCAGGCCCGCGACCGGATTAACATGGTTATGCCCGGCGAGACGGGCTACTGGGTCTTCGGCAGTGATCTTCCTGCCGGCGAGACCGGTGGCGCGGCCGGAGCAGCAACATCACAAGACCCGGCCAAGCTGCCATGGGTGGACACCCTCTGGGAATCCATCCGGCGATCGGCAACAGACTAAAGCGGTGCCCGCCGCCGGCCGATCCCGACGGACAGGCTGAACAGGGCAGGAAAGGTGCCGCGCCAGTGGACGAGAACCGAGTGGACGAGAGCCCTAAGGCAGGGAACCCGGCGGCAGCGACGGCAGATGCCGCCAGTGCTGCAGGTACGTTTCAGGAATCCCGCCTGCCCTCACCGCAGGACCTTGAGGTCCTGAGCCGGCAGCTCGGCCGCCCGGTCCGTGACGTCGTCGAAATCCCGGCCCGCTGCGTGTGCGGCAACCCGCTCGTCGCCGCAACGTCGCCGCGGCTCAGCAACGGCACGCCGTTCCCCACCACCTTCTACCTGACGCACCCGGTCATCACCTCCGCCGTTTCGCGGCTTGAGGCCGCCGGGCTGATGAACGAGATGAACGAGCGGCTGGGCGCCGATGAGGTCCTGGCCGACGGCTACCGCGCCGCCCACGAGGAGTATCTGGCCTCCCGGGCCGAGATGGGCGTCCGGTCCGGCATCGGAGCGGTGCCCGAGATCGATGGCATTTCCGCCGGCGGGATGCCTGCCCGCGTCAAATGCCTGCACGTGCTGGTGGGACACTCCCTGGCCGCAGGGCCCGGGGTGAATCCGCTCGGCGACGAGGCGATCGCCGCGATTGCGGAATGGTGGAGCAGCGGCCGCTGCTACTGCGACGGCGCCTGGGACACCGGTGGCGAAGTCCCCTCCCAGGACCTCAGCAGGCACGGGCCGCAAGGCCTTCCCGAGATCGTGGGTCGGCCGGCCCCGGTCCGCCCGGCACGCACCACCCCCACCCAAAACCCGGAGACCGGCCAGTGACCCGCGTCGCCGCTGTCGACTGCGGGACCAACTCAATCCGTTTGCTCATCGCCGATATCCACTCGGCCGGATCCGGGGGCGGAACCCCCGGGCTCACCGACGTCGTGCGCGAAATGCGCGTCGTCCGCCTCGGCCAGGGCGTCGACGCCACCGGCGAATTCGCCCAGGAAGCCCTCGACCGCACTTTCGCCGCCACCCGGGAGTACGCCGGACTGATCCGCCACCACGGTGCCGAGAAGATCCGTTTCGTCGCGACCTCGGCCACCCGCGACGCGGGGAACCGGCAGGTCTTCATCGACGGGATCCGCGAACTCCTCGGCGTCGAACCCGAGGTGATCACCGGCGACGAAGAAGCCGCCCTGTCCTTCGCCGGTGCCAGCAGCGTCCTGCCCTCCCGTGGCCCGGACCCTGTGCTGGTCGTGGATCTCGGCGGCGGCAGCACTGAGTTCGTGCTGGGGAATGCCGACGGTGTGATCGCCGCGAAGTCCGTCGACATCGGCTGCGTCCGGATGACGGAACGCCACCTCCGCAACGACCCGCCGACGGCGGAGCAGATCGCCGCGGCGGAAGCCGACATCGACGCCGCCATCAGCGAGGCCGCCCAGGCCGTACCGCTGGAGCGCAGCACCGTCGTCGTCGGGGTGGCGGGTTCCGTCACCACCATCACCGCCCATGCGCTGGGCCTTCCGGAGTACTCCCCGGCGGCGATCCATGGAGCCGAACTCAGCCTGGAGAAGGTCCGCCGCGCCTGCACCGAGCTCCTGGAAATGACGCGGGCAGAGCGGGCCGCCCTGCCGTACATGCACCCCGGCCGGGTAGACGTGATCGGTGCCGGCGGACTCGTCTGGCGCCGCGTCCTGGAGCGCGTGGCAGAAGCCACCGAGGGCCGGATCAGCACGGCCGTCAGCAGCGAGCACGATATTCTGGACGGCATTGCCCTCAGCATCAGCTAATCCGGGCAACCGCCGGCGGCAGCATCGTCGGACAGACCCCGCTCCTCCTGCCGCAGCCCTCCTGGAACT
>JAODMV010000180.1 GCA_025464875.1 Arthrobacter sp.
ACCCATGCCCTATAGTTTGCAATAGCGACGATGTTCCTTCAGCGGAACACCAAGTCCGCTTTTCTTGACAACCCGCTCATTTCGGAGGCGGGCTATGTTCGATTTTTGGATACTCCTCAGTGTCAGCACATTCGGAGCCGCAGCGTAACTTTCCCTAGTGATCAGCATGGGGGCGGGAAAGCTAACCCTGCAGTGCACATCGGCCAAGTATCAAAGTGCCGGCCAGGACAACGCAGGGACAAGAATATGAAAATCGGTTATAACGCCCATGCAGTGAATCACGGACCGTCGCGGCTCAAAGCAGCATTGCGCGCCGCGGCTGCCTGCTCGCTGCTGGTCGGCTCCATCATGTTTCCCGGGCTCTCCGGAGCGAACGCCGCTGTCTCCCCGGCTCCGGTTGGGCTGGGCACGGCCACCACCTACTCCGTCTTGGGCGGCACGACAGTAACCAACACGGGACCGACGACCCTTAGCGGGGACCTCGGGGTCAACCCCGGTACCGCAGTCACCGGTTTCCCGCCGGGAATCTTCGGCGGCGTTCTCCACGCCGCGGACGCGCCCGCACTACAGGCTCAGTCCGACCTGACTGTCGCCTTTGATGACGCTGCCGGACGCGCTTCGACTGCGCTCGTATCCGGCGACCTCGTCGGACAGACCTTAGTGGCGGGCGTATACAAGTCGGCGACGACTGTGGACCTGAGCGGGACTTTGACGCTGGATGGCCAAGGCGACCCCTCCTCGGTATTCATTTTTCAGGTCGGATCCGCTCTCACCACTGCGTCGGCCTCCACCATGAACCTCATCAACGGGGCGTCAGCGTGCAACGTCTACTGGCAGGTCGGGAGTTCAGCGACGCTTGGAACCGGGTCACACTTCAAGGGCACGATCATGTCGCTCTCGTCCATCAGTGCCACGACCGGAGCGACGGTTGAAGGACGCGCCCTCGCCCGCAAGGGTCAAGTCTCTTTGGACACCAACGTCTTCACGACGCCGGTCTGTGCGGCTCCTGTTGTCGCTCCCGTGGTGGTTGCGCCGAGTCCGGTGGCTGTCGTTCCTGCTCCTTCGGCTAGCGCTTCGGCTTCAGCACCTGTCGTTGCGCCGCTCAACAGTGCGCCCGTATCGGCGATCCCGGTAGTGGCCGCTCCAGTCGCGCTTTCCCCTGATACGACCACCCCCACTAACGATGCCGCTCCAGCCGGAGAGGTTTCCGGTGACACGGTCCAGCAACAACAACTTGCTGACACAGGTGCTACGCCGAACTCTCGGCTATTCCTGGCAGCCGGTGCCGCCCTTCTTGCCGCCGGCGCTGGAATCCTTCTCTTTAAGCGCTTTGCCCCTAGATTCAGCAGGCGGCACTAGCCTCGCCAGGCTTCTGGCTACCGAAAGGTTGGCTAGCCAGGGTTTTCATCGGGGTGCTGCTGAGGCAGGGGGTTTAAGCAGGGAAAGGTGCTCCTGCAAGAGAAAATAGTGGTATTTGACGCCATGTTTCCGAGCCGCTGGGAGCACCCTTTCGATGCAAAAGTCTGCCCGGGTGTTCCCCGGTGCGCCTGTCGGCTTCAGCGGCCAGTCGCTGATCTCCCACGCCGGCACGACGGTGCTTACCGGCTTCATCAATGCCTTGGGCTTCCGGGCCCTGAGCGAGGACCGGCTGGGCCAGTTCGCACCTGCCAGAGCGTCCCACGGTCCGGGGCCCCTGGTCGGTCCCTGGCTGTCATGCTGGCTGCCGGCGGTGAACATGTCTCGGATCTGGACAGGCTGCGCAGCTCACCCGGGGAATTCCCCGCGCTGGCACGGACCCCACCTGGACGCCCGCCACCGTGCCCGCGGCCGGGCCGAGAACCGGATCAAAACCCTGAAAAACACCGGGCTGGGCAAATTCCCGTTCGACTCCTTTGCCGCCAACCAGGCCTAGGCCAACATCGCGGCGCTGGCCTCGAACTTCATCGGCTGGCTCCAGCTCAGCTGCCTTCCACCGGCCACCTGGCCAGGTTCTGGGACGTCAAACGCTGGCGCTACCGCGTCTTCGCCACCGCAGGGAAACTGATCTCCCGGGCCCGGAAAGAACACGTGCTGCTGCCGGCACAAGCACCCGAAAAAGACCTCATCACCCTGCTGCTGGAAACAGTTACACGTATCAGCGGCCCCGGCCACTGCGCCGCGCCGATCTGACGGGCAACAACCCCGAAACTATGAGCAAAACCATCAGCACCAGCCGGCCGTGGAACCGGCGCCGGGCCCGAGCGCGCCAGCAGGGACGGCACCGCATACCCAAAAGGGCTCAAGCATCCGCTCCGACCGCGATCCCGGTCCACCACCGAAAATCAGACCGCCGACGAAAAATCGGGGCTAGCCCGCGCCCCGTCCTCCCGGGCGGTGCGGAACGTGATTTTGGTCTTATTGGTCGCCCCGCAGCGCCGGAATACTTGGCCTGACCTGCCCCGGTGCGGCTAGCGTAGGTACATGACCTCTATCACCACCGCCGGGACCGTCCGGCCTCAACGCAACATCCCAGCCGATATCGCCCGCTCCTGGCTGTTGGTCAACGCAATGAAAACCGAGCTTTTCGACCAGTCGGCCGTGTCCCGGGCGGACGCCATCATCCTGGATATCGAGGATGCGGTGGATCCTTCCCAGAAGGATGCCGCCCGCGCTCACGTTGTCGAGTGGCTCTCCGGCGGTGGCAACGCCTGGGTCCGGATCAACGACGCAACGAGCCCGTTCTGGGCCGATGACCTCGCGGGCCTCCGCGGCACGCCGGGCCTGCTGGGCGTCATGCTCGCCAAGACCGAGTCCGCCGACCAGGTCACGGAAAGCTTCCACCGCATGGACGGCAAGACGCCGGTCATCCCGCTCGTCGAGTCCGCCGTGGGCATCGAGGAAGCCAACAACATCGCCAAGGCCCAGGGCGCCTTCCGCCTGGCCTTCGGCTCGGGCGACTTCCGCCGCGACACCGGCATGTCCGCCACTCCCGAGGCCATGGCCTACCCGCGCGCCAAACTGGTCGTCGCCAGCCGGGTCGGCAACCTGCCGGGCCCCATCGATGGCCCCACCGTCGGCACCAACCACCCGATCTTGCGCGAGCAGACCGGCATCACGGTGACGATGGGCATGACCGGAAAGCTCTGCCTCGCCATCGACCAGACCCACGTCATCAACGAGGTCATCAGCCCGACGCCCTCCGACGTCGCCTGGGCCGCCGACTTCATGGCCGACTTCGAGGCCAACGGCCGCGTCATCCGGGACGGCTCGGACCTGCCGCGCCTGGGCCGCGCCGAGAAGATCATGAAGCTCGCCGTGGCCTTCGGGGTGCAGCCGGCCCTGTAACCCCGCAGACCAGCAAGGAGACCCCGTGGCCGATACCCGATATCTGGTCCACGGGGTCTTGTGGGCTGGACCGGCGCCCGGAAGGGGAGCGCGGGAAGCGGCGCGGCGCCCATCCCCGGTAGACTGTTCCGGTGCTGAACGAATTTTGGGCCACCGCCCCCACCCGCTATAAAGTGCTGGTTTTCGGCGCCATGGGACTGATCGCCGTCGGCATCATCCTGAACCTGGCGGGCAACAGCACGGGCAACCAGGCCCTCGCCGTCGCCTCCCTTCCGGTGATCGGGCTCGGCCTGGTCCTGCACATCGCCGGCATGGTGGTCCGCGGCCAGTCGATCCGGAAAAACCTCAAGCGCTAGCAGCTCCGGCGGAGGGCCGTGCGGCCTGAGTCATGAAGCAGGGCGCCCCGGGCCATGGCGATAGGCTGGAGCCATGACTATCAATCCGGATCTGCAGGGCCGCAGCTACCCTGCCGCAGAGGTGTACGACGTCGGCCGCGAGAAGATCCGCGAGTTCGCCCGCTCGGTCAAGGCCACCCACCCCGCCCACTTCGAGGTGGACGCGGCCAAAGCGCTGGGCCACAGCGACCTCGTGGCGCCGCCGACCTTCGCCATCATCGTCGCCCAGCGCGCCGACGCGCAGTTGATCGAGGACCCGGACTCCGGCATCGACTTCTCGCGCGTGGTCCACGCCGAGCAGCGTTTCATCCATCACCGTCCCATCGTCGCCGGTGACCGGCTGCTCGCCGAGCTGCACGTGGACGGCGTGCGCGCCATGGGCGGCGGCGCCATGATCACCACCCGCGCAGAGATCTTCGCCCTGGCCCCCGGGGATGCCGGATCCCGCGAGGCCGTCGCCACCACCACCTCATCCATCCTGGTCCGCGGAGAGGGACAGTAACCATGAGCACCGCATCCACGATCCCCGCCTTCTCGGACCTCACGGTCGGCCAGGACATCGGCAGCCGCAGCATCGCCGTCACCCGCACCGACCTGGTCAAGTACGCCGGCGCGTCCGGCGACTTCAACCCCATCCACTGGAACGAGGCCTTCGCCGACGGCGTCGGGCTCCCGGGCGTGATCGCCCACGGCATGTTCACCATGGGCGCCGCCGTGCAGCTGGTGGCCGACTGGGTCGGCGACCCCGCCGCCGTCGTTGATTTCCAGACCCGCTTCACCAAGCCGGTCCCGGTGGCAGACACCACGGGAACGCCGGAACCCGGCGCCCTGATCGAGGTCAGCGGCGCTGTCGGAGCGCTCGACGCCGATGCGGGCACGGCCCGCGTGGACCTCACCGTCGTCTCGGCGGGCCAAAAGGTGCTCATGAAGGCCCAGGCCGTCGTCAGGCTGGCCTAGCCGGTGCGCTTGCCGTGAGCGACGGCACCGCCCGGAGCGCCGAAGTCACACACTGGCGCAACGCAGTGGTCGTCGCCTACGCTGCCAGCGGCCTCGCCTTCGCCAGCTGGGTGTCCCGGCTGCCGGCCATCCGCGACGGCCTCGAGCTCACCCCCGGCACGGTCGGCCTGCTGCTGCTGTGCATGACGGCGGGCTCCTTCGTCTCGGTGTCCGCCTCCGGCCTGATCGTGCTCCGTTTCGGATCCCGGCGGACCATCAGGATCGGCAGCATCATGGTCGGCTGCGGACTCGTTCTCACCGGCTTCGGCACCTCGGTCCTGGAGAACCCGCTGACGGTCGCCGCAGGCCTGGCCGTCATCGGCCTGGGCACCGCCAGCTGGAACACCGCCTCCAACGTGGAGGGCGCCGCCGTGGAGCGTGCCGTGGGACGGCACATCATGCCGCGGTTGCACGGGGCGTTCAGCCTCGGCACGGTGCTGGGCGCCGGGCTCGGCGCCTGGGCCGCCGCAGCCGAGGTCCCGGTGTTCTGGCACCTCGCCGCCACCGGGCTGGTGGTGGCGGCCTCCGTCGCGACGGCCGCCAGCCGGTTCCGGGCGGACATCACCCCGGTCCGGGGCGAACGCAGCTTCACGCCGGCCAAGCCGGACACCTTCGAGGACCCCTCCACCGGCCCGCTGAACATCATCCGGCCGGGCAGCACCGAAACCGAGGCGCCGCTGGACAGCAAACGCCAGGTCGCCCAGGCCTGGCGCGACCGCCGGACCCTCCTGCTGGGTGTCCTGGTGTTGGGGCTTGCCCTGGCCGAAGGAGCGGCGGGGGACTGGGTGGCCTTGGCACTGGCGGACGGCTACGGCCTGTCCGACGCTGCGGGAGCCGCGGGCTACGGGCTTTTTGTCACCTTCATGACCGTGGGCCGCTTCGCCGGAACGGTGGTGCTGGACCGCTTCGGCCGCGTCCCGGTGATGCGCTGGTGCGCGGCGCTGGCCGTGCTGGGCCTGGGCCTGTTCGTCTTCGCCCCGGAGCCGTGGCTGGCGTATGTGGCCCTGGCGATCTGGGGCCTGGGCGCGTCGCTGGGGTTCCCGGTGGGCATGTCCGCCGCCGCGGACGAGCCCCTCAAGGCGGCCGCACGCGTCTCCGTGGTCTCCACGATCGGCTACGGCGCGTTCCTCTGCGGGCCCCCGCTGCTGGGCCTGCTGGCGGAGCACGTGGGCATTCTCCACTCGCTGCTGGCCGTTCAGGTGATGCTGGTGGTGAGCTTCCTGCTTTCCCCGGTGGCCCGGAAGGTCGCCCAGGCCGGCACCTAGCCGCCACCCGGCACGGCATCCGCCGCCGCCGGGCCGTGATCCCGGCTAGGCTGGTCAGGTGACCCAGACTCTGCTTTCCGCCCTGACCACGGCCGCAGTCGGCGGCCCCGCCGGCACGTACCTTGAGGCCCGCACCGAAGCCGAAATCATCGACGCCGTCCGTTCGGCCGATGCTGCGGGCGAGCAGCTGCTGATCATCGGTGGCGGCTCCAACCTGCTGGTTTCCGACGACGGTTTCCCCGGCACGGTGGTGAGGATCGCCTCGGAGGGGTTCACGGTCAACGCGGAGGACTCGTGCGGCGGGGTGGCCCTTGTGGTGCAGGCCGGCCACAACTGGGACGCTCTCGTGGAACACGCCGTGCGGCACGCCTGGTCCGGCATCGAGGCGCTGTCCGGCATCCCGGGCGCCACGGGGGCCACCCCGGTGCAGAACGTCGGTGCCTACGGTGCCGATGTCTCCCAGACGATCGCCGCGGTGCGCACCTGGGACCGGGAACGCAACGCTGTCAGGACCTTCACTAATTCGGAGCTGAAGTTCGGGTACCGCGATTCGGTCCTGAAGCAGCACACCGTCAATGGTTCACCGCGCTATGTGGTGCTCACCGTGGAGTTCCAGCTGCCGCTGGGCCGGATGAGCGCTCCGATCCGCTACGCCGAGCTGGCCCGGGCGCTGGGCGTCGAGCCGGGCCAGCGGGCTTATGCCAACGACGTCCGGCGCGAGGTGCTCCGGCTGCGGGCATCCAAGGGCATGGTCTCGGACCCGGCCGACAGGGACACCTACTCCACCGGGTCCTTCTTCACGAATCCGGTCGTGGAAGCCGACGTCGCCGCCCGGCTCCCGGAGCACGCGCCCCGGTATCCGGGCGGGGCGGACGGGCTGAGCAAGCTCTCGGCGGCGTGGCTGATCGACCAGGCAGGCTTCGCTAAGGGTTTTGGGCTGGAGCCGGACGGCGTCTCCGGCGGACGCGCGTCGCTGTCCACCAAGCACACCCTTGCCATCACCAACAGGGGAGCCGCGAGCACCGCGGACATGCTGGCGATCGCCCGCGAGGTGCGCCGCGGCGTCGTCGAACGCTTCGGCATTGAGTTGCACCCGGAGCCGCTGCTGATCGGCGTGGAGCTCTAGCGGCTGCTGGCGGCCGGCCTGCGCCTGGCCGGAACAGCCCGGACCGGGGCCGGCAGCGTGTTCAGTTCCCGCCGCGGGGCGGGGCGATCTTGCTGAAGAGCAGAAAGGTGAAACCGGACGCTGCGGCGCCCAGCAGGAAGACCTGGCAGAACGCCACGGAATGGGCGTTGGGGCCGCCCGGGAGCACCAGCCCGGCGCACGCGAAGGCGACGGCCCCGGTGAGCAGCACCAGGGAGCCAAGCAGGAAACTTTGCACCGCGGCCGGCGCCTCGCCGCCGGCCGCGCGGACGACGTCCCGGGCCCCTGTTTCGTGCCGCGCAGCGGGGCGCGCCTGCACCGCGGCGGCCGCGCCGAAGCTCGCCACGGCCACCACCAGGCACACCGCGGCCAGCAGCTGCAGCGTGCTCATGACGGGGGAGAGCCGGGTGCCGCTGGCGACCGCGACGGCGAGCCCGGCGGCCATGCCGGCAGCGCTGCAGGCCCAGCCCAGCAGGGCCAACTTCCGGCACAGCGGCCGCAACTGCGGCCACAGCTCACTCAATGTCATGCATCAAGGGTAGAGAGGCCCGCTGAACGGCGGCTGGGAACAGCCCGTGCGGGAACCGGGGCCCGCGGCGCCGCCGCCGCCGGCCGGGGCCCTGCAGGCGCCCTCGCCGGGCGGTTAACGCACCGCGGCCTGCCACCCAAAAAGTTCTTTGGGCGGCAGGCCGCGAAGTACCGGAGACGCGAAGTACCGGAGATTCGTAGCTTTCGGGGAACCTAGAGCTTGCCGGTGGCGATGTTGAGCATGCGCCTCAGCGGTTCGGCGGCGCCCCAGAGGAGCTGGTCGCCGACGGTGAACGCGCTGATGTACTGCGGGCCCATCTCCAGCTTCCGGATGCGCCCCACGGGGATGTCCAGGGTGCCGGACGCCGCCACCGGGGTGAGGTCCGCCATCGAGGCTTCCTTGGTGTTGGGCACTACCTTGGCCCACTCGTTGTCCTCGGCGAGGAGCTTTTCAATCTCGGCGACGGAGAGGTCCTCGCGGAGCTTGAGCGTGAGCGCCTGCGAGTGGGAGCGCATGGCCCCGATCCGGATGCACAAGCCGTCCATGATGATGCGGTCCTCGCCGGAGGTGCCGAGGATCTTGTTGGTCTCGACGCCGGCCTTCCACTCCTCCTTGGACTGGCCGTTGCCCAGGTCCGCGTCGATCCAGGGAATCAGCGATCCGGCCAGCGGGACGCCGAACTGGCTCGCGTCGACGGAGGTGCGCTGGTGCGCCAGGACCTTGCGGTCGATGTCCAGGATGGCCGACGCCGGGTCGTTCAGTTCGGTGCTGACCTCGGCGTTGAGCGTGCCGAACTGGCTCAGCAGCTCGCGCATGTGGCGGGCGCCGCCGCCGGAGGCCGCCTGGTAGGTCATGGATGTGCCCCACTCGACGAGGCCGTTCTTGAACAGGCCGCCGAGGCCCATCAGCATGCAGGACACGGTGCAGTTGCCGCCGATGAAGTCCTTCACGCCGCCGGAGAGGCCGGCGTCGATGACGTTCCGGTTGATCGGGTCCAGGACGATGATCGAGTCGGCGTTCATCCGCAGGGTGGAAGCGGCGTCAATCCACAGCCCGTCCCAGCCGCGACCGCGCAGCTCGCCGTGGACCTGCTTGGTGTAGTCCCCGCCCTGGGCGGTGACGATGATCGGCAGCTTGGCCAGGGTATCGACGTCGTACGCGTCCTCGAGCTTGCCGGCGTCGCCGGCGGCGGAACCACCGAAGGAAGGCGCGGCACCTCCGGCATTCGAGGTGGAAAAAAATACGGGGTTGATGTTGGCGAAGTCGCCCTCGTCCTGCATGCGCTGCATCAGGACGGAACCGACCATGCCACGCCAACCGACAAGTCCAACGGACGGAGTAGCTGCTGTAGTCATTGGGCCAGTTTAGACTTTTTTGAAAGCCCGCGGGGCGCGGCCGACTGCGGCGCCCGGAGCCGCGGCGCCCGCAGGGCTAGCGGCGCCGGTCCTCGTCCGGCATGGCGCCGGGCTCCGCCAACAGGGCTGCCTTGCGCTTGCGGAGCGCAAAGACCGCGCCCAGGGCGAAGACCTGGGTCACCACGACGAGCACGATCGCGCCGGGGATCTTGTCGCCGCCCACGATCATGGTCAGCCCCACGATCGCGGAGATCAGCGCCAGCAGGGGCAGGAGCATGTAGCCCAGGACAAAAAGGGTTTCGGGTTTCTTCAGCATTTCTAGGCCTCTTTCCGGCGCCACACGGTGATGCGGTAGCGGGTGCCGTTCTCGGCGGTCAACCACCCGTCCGACGGCAGGCTGGCGCCGGCCGTCCAGTCATAGCCGAGTTCCGGGGCGAAGGTGTCGCCCTCCTCCGCCGTGTCGATCGTGGTCACCACGGCGACGTCGGCCAGGTCCAGGGACTGCGTGAAGATATCACCACCGCCAATGATCCAGACCGTCTCGTGGCCGGGAGCGAACTGGGACTCCAGCAGGGCATCGTCCAGGGACTTGACTGCGATGGCGCCGCCCGCGCTGGGCGTGTCCCCCCAGCCCTCCTGCCGCGTGATGACGATGTTGGTCCGGCCGGGCAGGGGCCGGTACTTGTCGGGGAAGGATTCCCAGGTCTTGCGCCCCATGATGACCGGGTGGCCCTTGGTGAGCCGGGAGAAGTGCGCCAGGTCCTCGGGCAGGTGCCACGGCATCCCGCCGTCCCGGCCGATGACTCCGGTGCTGCTCTGGGCCCATACCATGCCGATGCCGGTGAGGGAGGCGGTCAATTCCTCGGTGAAGAGGGCGGCGGATGCGTCCTGCTGCTGGCTGTCGTCGGTGCTCATACGGCTATCGGTGCCTTAATCGTGGGGTGGTGCTGATATCCGACCACCTCGAAGTCATCGAGGGTGTAGTCGAAGATGGAGTCCGGTTTGCGGGTGATCTCCAGCTGCGGGTATTCGTAGGGTTCGCGGGCCAGCTGCTTGAGGACCTGGTCCATGTGGTTGTCGTAGATGTGGACGTCACCGCCGGTCCAGACGAATTCGCCCGGTTCCAGTCCGGTCTGCTGGGCCAGCATGCGGGTCAGCAGGGCGTAGGACGCGATGTTGAACGGCACGCCCAGGAAGGTGTCCGCCGAGCGCTGGTAGAGCTGGCAGGAGAGCTTGCCGTCGGCGACATAGAACTGGAAGAACGCATGGCACGGGGGGAGCGCCATGTCCTTGAGCTCGGCGACATTCCAGGCGGAGACGATGTGGCGCCGGGAGTCCGGGTTGGCTTTGAGGTTCTCCACCAGCTCGGCGATCTGGTCGATGTGCCCGCCGTCCGGGGTGGGCCAGCTGCGCCACTGGACGCCGTAGACCGGGCCGAGTTCGCCCTCGGCGTCGGCCCATTCGTTCCAGATGGTGACGCCCTGCTCCTGCATCCACTTGACGTTGGACTCCCCGCGCAGGAACCATAGCAGCTCCACGGCCACAGACTTGAAGTGGACGCGTTTTGTGGTGATCAGGGGGAAGCTTTTGCTCAGGTCAAAGCGCAGCTGGCGGCCGAACACGCTGAGGGTGCCGGTCCCGGTGCGGTCCGATTTGTGCGTGCCGTTTTCCAGGACATCGCGCAGCAGGTCTTCATAGGGCGTTGGAATGCTCACCGTCCCAGTCTACTGAGGTCTTCCCGGGGCGCGCGCGCCCAGTCTCCAGGACGTCAGTCGTCGAAGGGCCTGAACCGCTCGACGGCCACCACCTTCGTCTTGCTGCCGTGCGCCACGTGGCACACGAGGACTTCACCGGGCGCGAGATAAGGGTCCGTGGACGGCAGGAGGGCCCGGAGCCGGGAGTTCATGTGCTTGGCGAGCTGCGCGAACACGGTCGGGAGGGCGGGGCGGTGCGTGCACAGGACCACCGGCCGCTGCTTGTCAAAGAGGGATTCGACGACGGCGGCCGTCTTGTGCGGGTGCCGCGCGTGCCGGTGCTCCGTGAGGGCCTCGTGCAGCTTCACCTTCGCATCCGCGGCCTTGGCGTACGGCGCGATGGTGGCCACGCACCGCAGCCACGGGCTGGAGACGACGCGCGAGGGCTTCCAGACCTGCAGCAGCCGGCCGACCGCCTGCGCCTGCCGCATGCCGGTCGCGGCGAGCGGGCGGTCCCCCTCGGCCTTGGACCAGGACGAGCGCGGTTTGGCCTTGGCGTGGCGCACGACCAGCAGCGGCAAGGTATCCAGTTCCCCACGCTGATGCGCGGCCACCAGATGCTCCAGCGGGCCGACGTCGCTGGGGTTGCTCAGCAGCCTGGCGGCCTTCTCCGGCGAACACCACAGAACGCTGTCCACCTCCTTGCCGTCCGGGCGGAGCGCGCCGCCGTCGACGTCGACCGCCCAGTAATGGACCACCTTCAGCCCGGCGGGCACGTGGTAGTGGATGGGCGGAAGCGGGATGCCCAGCGGTGCCCGGAGGCCGATTTCTTCCTCCAGCTCGCGGGCGGCACACTCGGGAATGGTCTCGCCGGGATCGATCTTGCCCTTGGGCCAGGACCAGTCGTCATAGCGCGGACGGTGGATCAGCAGGACCTCGAGCGCGTCCTTCCTGACCGGGTTAAGGCGCCACGGCACTGCGCCGGCCGCCGTGACAGCAACGGCTTCGCCGGGGTGGTCCGTCTGGTCCGCGACCAGCGCATCGCTACTCAACGGCATACGCCCTACCGCAGGCCGGAGGAGCGTTGCCGCGAACGGGACGCGAGCAGCCAGGACTGGATGTCTTCCAGCTTCCGGCCGTCCTCGGCGAGGTGGTGGCGGGTCCACTGCCCCTGGTTGTCCAGGTGCCAGCTGGCCGTGCCCGGGTCCATGTAGCGGCGCAGCAGGTCCAGGACATACGTCGTGTCCTCGCCCTTGCTGAGCTGCACGAGGGCCTCCACGCGGCGGTCCAGGTTCCGGTGCATCATGTCGGCCGAGCCGATGTAGACCACCGGGTCTCCGCCGTTGCCGAAGGCGAACACGCGTGAGTGTTCGAGGAACCGGCCCAGGACGGAGCGGACCGTGATGTTCTCGCTGAGGCCGGGAACCGCCGGGCGCAGGGAGCAGATGCCGCGCACGATGATGTCCACCGGAACCCCGGCCTGGGAGGCCCGGTAGAGGGAATCGATGATGGCTTCGTCCACTATCGAGTTGACCTTGATCTGGACCCGGGCGGGGAGGCCGGCCCGGGCATTCCGGATCTCCGATTCGATCCTGTCGATAAGCCCGGAACGCACCGAGCGGGGCGCCACCAACAGCCGCTTGAAGGTGGACTTCGGCGCGTACCCGGAGAGCTGGTTGAACAGTTTGGAGAGGTCTTCGCCGACCTGCTCGTTGGCGGTCAGCAGGCCCAGGTCCTCGTAGTAGCGGGCCGTGCGCGGGTGGTAGTTGCCGGTGCCGATATGGCTGTAGCGGCGCAGCCCGTCCACTTCCTGGCGCACCACCAGGGACAGCTTGCAGTGGGTCTTGAGACCGACGATGCCGTAGACCACGTGGACGCCGGCCTGCTCCAGCTTCCGCGCCCAGGAGATGTTGGCCTGCTCATCGAAGCGGGCCTTGATCTCCACAAGCGCCAGCACCTGCTTGCCGGCTTCGGCCGCGTCAATGAGCGCATCCACGATCGGGGAGTCGCCGGAGGTCCGGTACAGGGTCTGCTTGATGGCCTGGACCTTCGGATCCGCGGCAGCCTGTTCGAGGAAGGCCTGCACGGAGGTGGAGAAGGAATCGTAGGGATGGTGCAGGAGGATGTCCCGGCGGCGCATGGCCGCAAAGACATTGGCCGCCTTGGAGGTCTCGGATTCGTTGAGGTGCCGCGAGGTGTGCGGGACGTGCTTGGGATAGTGCAGGTCCGCCCGGTCGATCCCGGCGATCACCGAGAGCCCGCGCAGGTCCAGCGGGGCCGGGACGGAGTACACCTCGGATTCCTCGACGCCGAGCTCGCGGATCAGCAGGGCACGGATGTTGGGGTTGATGTCGTTGGTGACTTCGAGCCGCACGGGCGGGCCGAAACGCCGCCGCAACAGCTCCTTTTCCAGCGCCTGCAGCAGGTTCTCGGCGTCGTCCTCTTCGACCTCGACGTCCTCGTTGCGGGTGACGCGGAAGATGTGGTGCTCGAGCACCTCCATGCCGGCGAACAGCTGATCCAGGTGCACGGCGATGACTTCTTCAAGCGCGATGAACCGTGCCACCCGGCCCGGAACGGAGCCCGCGCGGGGCCCGTCGATGGAGATCAGCCGCGGCAGCTGGTCCGGGACCTTGACACGGGCGAACAGTTCCTTGTCGCTGACCGGGTTGCGGACCACCACGGCCAGGTTCAGGGAAAGCCCGGAAATGTAAGGGAACGGGTGCGCCGGATCGACGGCCAGCGGCGTCAGGATCGGGAAGACCTTTTCGGCGAACATGGCGCTGAGCTGGTCCTTGGCCTGGGAGTCCAGCTCGTCCCAGTGCATGAGGTGGATATGTTCGTAGGCCAGGGCGGGGCGGATCTG
>JAODMV010000204.1 GCA_025464875.1 Arthrobacter sp.
CCAGCGAGTAGCGGACGGCATCCTTGCCCAGCCAGGAAATGAGGTCCTTGAGCTCGATGATGTTGCCGGCGCGCTTGGACAGCTTGGCGCCGTTGACGGAGACCAGCTGGCCGATGAGGACCTCGATGTTGGCCTCCGGATCGTCCCCGGCGCAGGCGGCGATGGCCTTGAGCCGGTTGATGTAGCCGTGGTGGTCCGCGCCCAGCAGGTAGATCTTTTCGCTGTAGCCGCGGTCCTTTTTGGAGAGGTAGTACGCGGCATCGGCGGCGAAGTAGGTCGGCTCGCCGTTCGCGCGGATCATCACGCGGTCCTTGTCGTCGCCGAAGTCCGTGGTGCGCAGCCAGACCGCGCCGCCGTCGTCGTAGACGTGCCCCTGCTCCCGGAGCCGGGCGACAGCGTCTTCGATCGCGCCGGCATCGTGGAGTTCCTGTTCGGAGAAGAAGACATCGAAGTCGACGCCGAACTCGGCCAGCGTCTGCTTGATGTCGTGCATCTGCGCCTTGTAGGCGGCGCCGCGGATCACCGGGAGCGCCGCGACGTCGGTGAGCTCGCGGATGGCCGGGTGCTGCGTCAGTACCTCGTGGCCGAGGTCCTTGATGTATTCGCCGGGGTACCCGCCCTCGGGCACGCCGCGTCCGTGCAGCCTGGACAGCACCGAGTGGGCGAACACGTTCATCTGGGAGCCGGCGTCGTTGATGTAGTACTCGGCCGTGACGTCCGCGCCGGAGGCCCGGAGCACACGCGCGATCGAGTCGCCCAGCGCTGCCCAGCGGGTGTGACCGATGTGCAGCGGCCCGGTGGGGTTGGCGGAGACGAATTCCATGTTGACCACATGGCCGGCGAGCGCCGAGTTGGTGCCGTAGTCCGGCCCCGCCTCGACGATTGCCTTGGCCAGGGCACCCGCGGCGGCGGCCTCGACCGTGATGTTCAGGAAGCCGGGGCCGGCGACCTCGACGGCGGACACTCCCTCGATGGACGTCAGCCGGGCGCTGAGGATGCCGGCGAATTCCCGCGGATTGGAGCCTGCGGACTTGGCCAGCTGGAGGGCGATATTGGTGGCCCAATCGCCGTGGTCCCTGTTCTTCGGCCGTTCGACGCGCACCTCATCCGGGAGGTCGGATACGGAAAGCGCGATGTCACCGGCGGCGACGGCGTCTTTCAGGCAGGCGGATATGGCGAGGGAGAGTTCTTCTGGGGTCACGGTTCTAGCCTACCGGTGGCCCGCGGTGTCGCGGAATCTGGCCCCTGTTATGGCGGGTTGGGGCGGGTCCGGGAAAATCCAAGGTTTTCAGAGCGAGGTGTCAGGGTGAACCATTACCCTGAACTGAACGTCGTCATCGATGTAATTGTCTGGCTAGCATCCCATCCGGTCTTCGCTAACGAAACGAGTCTCTGCATGAATTCCTCCTTCCGTAAGAGCGTCCTTGTCGGCATTGCAGGCCTTTCCCTGGCCGGGAGCGCGGCTGGCTGTGCCCCCGCGGCGCAGTCCACCGCCGGGTCCACCGCCGGGTCCACCGCCGGGTCCACGGCCGCCCCGGAGACGGCGCCCGCCGGGGCGTACAAGGACGGCACCTACAGCGCCGACGGCACCTATGTCTCCCCCAACGGCACCGAGACTGTGGGGGTGGAGCTGACGTTGGCCGGCGGAGCCGTGTCCGACGTCAAGATCATCGAGCACCCTTCGAATCCCAACACCAAGAAGTTCCAGGGCGAGTTCGCCGGCGGGATCCAGGACCAGATTGTCGGCAAGAAACTCGACGAGATCCAGGTCTCCAAGGTGGCGGGGTCCTCGCTCACCAGCGGCGGTTTCAACCAGGCTGTGGCGGCCATCAAGACGCAGGCCCTCTAACGAGTCAAAGGAGGGAAGGTGCCACATCCGGGCTGGTCGGATTTCGGGTTTGACGGAATCGGGACCCGTTGGGAGGTTTCGACGCCCTCCCCGCTGTCCGGCGGTCACCGCCGTCGGCTGCTTGAGGCAGTGGAAAGCTACGACGCCGCCTGGTCCCGGTTCCGGCCGGATTCGCTCGTGGCGGGCGCGGCCAGGCGGCCCGGCCGCTATGAGCTGCCGGCCGAGGCCGCAGCGCTCGGGTCTCTCTACAGCACCCTGTACCGGCTCAGCGGCGGGGCTGTGACCCCGCTGATCGGGGGCAGCCTGGAGCGGCTCGGCTACGATGCGGGCTACTCGCTGCGGCCGGGCGGCCCCCCGCTGCCCGCTCCGCGGTGGGAGGAGGTGCTGGACTGGCAGGGCACGGTGCTGACCGTTTCGGCCCCCGTGGTGATCGACGTCGGGGCGGCCGGAAAGGGGCAACTGGCGGATCTGCTGTCCGCCGAGCTCCGCGCCTGCGGCATCGCGGAGCACTTCATCGATGCCAGCGGGGACTTGCTGAACCCGGGGCCGGAGACGGTTGAGGTCGCCCTGGAACATCCCTACGACCCCACCCGGGCAATCGGCACCGTCCGGCTCGGCGCGGGGGCCCTCTGCGCCTCCGCAGCCAACCGGCGGGCCTGGGGCGACGGGCTGCACCACGTCCTCGACGGCACCACCGGAGCGCCGGTGCGCCGCGTCGTCGCCAGCTGGGCCATGGCAGGGACGGCGGTGGTGGCCGACGCGCTCGCCACCGCCCTGTTTTTCGTGGAGGGCGCCGTGCTGCAGCAGGATTTTGCGTTCGCCTGGCTTACCGTCTATTCCGACGGACATGCGGACTATTCACCTGAATTTGAAGGGGCGCTGTTTTCATGACCGCACTTGCCACGACTCCCATCGGCTCGCGGCTGGACACCGCCCTGGGCCGGTTCACGATGTACCGGCTGGTGCTCTGGGTCCTGGCCGCGCTCGCCGCGTACAGCATGCTGCTCGACGCCCTCGGCTGGCTGACCTTCGGGCTGCCGGAGATGGTGGCCCACCTGGCCCTCTGCCTTGGCCTGACGTATGTGTCCAACCGGGCGCTGGCCGCGCTGTTCCGCGTGCGGCCCCACTCGGAGTCGTCCCTGATCACGGGCCTGCTGCTGTACTTCCTCTTCTGGCCCACGCAGCTGTCACCGGAGGTGCGGCTTGCCGACCTCGCCGGCGTTGCCCTGGCCTGTGTGATTGCCTCCGCCTCCAAGTACGCCCTGGCCTGGCGCGGCCGGCACATCTTCAACCCGGCGGCGGCAGGAGCGTTCCTTGCCGGGCTGACCGGGCTGAACATCGCCACCTGGTGGGCGGCGACTCCGCCGATGCTCCTGCTCCTGCTGCCGGGGGTGCTGCTGGTGCTGTACCGGACCCGGAAGTTACTGATGGGCACCGTCTTCACGGTGGTCGCGGTCTCCATCGTGGCCGCGGAACTGCTGCGGGCGGGATCGGATCTGGGTGCGGCCCTGTGGCAGGCCCTCGCCCAGCGTCCCGTGCTGTTCTTCGCGGGGTTCATGCTCACTGAGCCGCTCACGCTGCCGCCGCGCCGTTGGCAGCAGCTGTTCCTGGCCGCCGTCGTGGGGGTGCTGTTCGCCGTCCCCTACAATCTGGGGTTCGTGGCTAATTCCCCGGAGCTGGCGCTGCTGGTGGGGAATCTGCTCGCCTTCTGCGCCGGCCAGCGCGGCCGCATCCGGCTCCGCTTCGAGGGCTCACGGCGGTTGACCCCGACGACGACGGAATTCCGTTTCCGGCCGGAGCGTCCCGTCCGTTTCAGCGCCGGCCAGTACCTGGAACTGCATCTGCCCCACGCCAAGGCCGACGGCAAGGGCCTGCGCCGCGTCTTCAGCCTGACCAGCGCCCCGGACTCCCCCGTCCTGACCATCGGGGTGGGAACCGCCGACCCGCTGTCCTCGGCCAAACGCTCACTCCTGGCCCTGGAACCCGGTGACGAGCTGACAGCGACATCGGTGGGCGGCGACTTTGTCCTGCCGCGGAAGAAGCCCGCCGCGCCAGTGCTGCTGATTGCCGCAGGAATCGGCATCACGCCCTATCTGGCGCAGCTGGCCGCGTCCCGCGAACGCGATGTCGTCCTGCTGTATCTGGCCAAAAACGCCTCCGAACTCGCTTATTCGGACGAGCTAGAACGCTCCGGCGCGCGCGTCCTGGCCAGGCTCGCGGACGGCTCCTCGCCGCCGCCGTTCATGCAGGACGTGGGGGCCGCCCGGGGCGCCGGTTCCGCGGGGGGCTCCTCGGTCCGCGCCGGCCGCCCGGCCCGGCTGGACGGGACCTCGCTGAGGGAACTCGTGCCCGACATTGCCAGCCGCGAGGTCTTTGTCTCCGGTTCACCCGTCAGCGTCCGTTCCCTCCGGGCCGCGGCGCGCGCCGCAGGAGCGCGCCGGATCCATGTGGACTCTTTCGCCGGCTATTGAGTTGTTCCTGGCCTCCGCTACTAGGCGGAGAGGCCCCGCGTCCCTCTCGCTCTGGCCCAGGAGCGGCCTTCCGGCGTATTCTGAACACACCTTCCGAGCGTGATGGCTGGACAGAATATGGCGCCGAAGAACCGAATGGGATCTGGTGTGGCCGCGGCCCTTAGAAGGGTCCTCGGATTCTTGGCAGTGAGCGCAGCCTGCGGCGTTCTGGCCGCCAGCCTGGTGGTCCCCGGTGTTGCTGCTGCCGGCATCGCCGTCAGTAATCTGATCATCCTCTTCAACAACCTCCCCGCCGAACTGACGGTTGCTTCGCCCTCGCAGTCAACGAGAGTGCTGAGCGCGGACGGGAAGCCGATCGCCACCTTCTATGCGGAGAACCGGGTGAAGGTCGGCTTGGACCAGATGTCCCCGTACGTCAAGGACGCGATAGTCGCCATTGAGGACGCCCGCTTCTACAAGCACGCAGGGGTGGACCCCCAGGGGATCCTCCGGGCGCTGACGTCCAACCTGACCGGCGGCGGCAGGCAGGGCGCCTCCACGCTGACCCAGCAATACGTCACCAACGTGGTCAACGAGTCCCTCTTGTCGGCCGACCGGGGCGACCAGGTCATCCTCAGCGGGCAGAAGAGTCTCGGCGACAAGCTGCGCGAGGTGAAGCTCGCCATCGAACTGGAGAAGAAATACACCAAGGACCAGATCCTCGAGGGCTACCTCAACATCGTGTTCTTCAACCCGCACGCCTACGGCATCGAGGCCGCGTCCCGCTACTTCTTCAGCACCACAGCCAAGGACCTCACCCTGCCGCAGGCCGCCCTGCTCGCCGGCCTGGTGAACAGCCCGAGCTTCTACGATCCCGCCGTCCATCCGGAGAACTCCCTCAAGCGGCGCAACCAGGTCCTGGCCGCAATGCTCAGCCAGGACAGAATCACCCAGGCGGAGCATGACGCCGCCGTCGCCACCGGGGTGGTCCTCAAGATCACGCCCGGGAAGCAGGGCTGCGCCGCTGCGGAAATGGCACCGTACTTCTGCGACTACGTCTCCCACCTCATCCTCAACAACCCGGCTTACGGCGCCGGCGCAGCCGACCGTGAAAGGAAGCTGTACCGCGGCGGCCTGACCATCACCACGACACTGGACAGCACGCTGCAGGCGGCGGCGCAGGCGCAGGTCGACGCGACGGCCGGGGCCAACCCGGACAAGTGGGGTGCGTCGCTGGTCTCCATCGCCCCCGGCACGGGCAAGATCCTGGCGATGGCGCAGAACACCGTGTTTCTCCCCGAACCCGGGAAGTTCGATACCCAGCTGAACTTCAACGTCGACTCCAAGGATGCCAACGGTAACGACCTGAACGGCGCCGGCGGCTTCCAGCCCGGGTCCACCATGAAACCTTTCACGTTCGCGGAATGGCTCAATGAAGGCAAGTCCCTCACCGCCACGGTGGACGCCTCCCGGCGGGCGTATCCCCTCGATTTTCCGTGGAAATCCAGCTGCGGCAAGGTGCTCGGGGCCTACAGCACGGAGCAGAAGAATGCCGGCCTCGGCGCCGCGGACGACCTCCAGAACTACGAGGAGGGTATTACCGCCCCATGCCCGTCGACTACGGGCTCTTCAACTCCATTAACACGGCAACCTTCGCGGAGGCCGCCCAACTGGATTTCTGCGGCATCCAGAAAATGGTGGACGCCGTGGGGCTCCACAGCGGCGTGGATAACGCCCCGGTGAACATGCACCAGCTGGGCAACCTGCTCGGTGCCATTGGCGTGGCGCCGCTGCATCTGGCCAATGCGTTTGCCACCTTCGCCAACGACGGCACGTACTGCGCGCCGATCGCCATTGTGGACGTGACCGATGCGGCCGGACGGAAGCTTCCGGCCCAGACCAGCGACTGCCGCGCCGCCGTCAAGCCCGAGGTTGCCCGCGGCGTCAACGCCGTGCTCCAGGACGTGCTCAAACGGGGGTCCGGCGTCTACATCAACCCCAAGGTCCAGGATTCCGTCCCGGTGGCCGCCAAGACCGGCACCTCGAACAACAACGGCGCAACCTGGGTGGTCGGCTACACCACCGGCATCGCCACCGCTTCCTTCTTCGGGGACACCCTGGAAGGCCAGAAGCGGCCCGGCCAGAACGTCACCATCAACGGCACGTTCTACAAGGGCATTGACGGTTACATGATCGCCGGCCCGCAGTGGGCGAACTACATGCTGAAGGTCGCCGGACGCTACCCGGCCGCGGCCTTTCCCGCGCCGCCCGAGTCCATGACCAAGCGTTGATCCACCGACGCTGGCCGGGATCGCTCCAGCTCATCCGGTGCGGGACCGAGGTAGTGGTGAGGACGACGCCGGTTTGACGGAACTGGCGGGCCAGACGGCCCAGGAGCACCACCATCCCAGTAGAGCCACGACGAACAGGAGGTCCATTACGGAGGTTATTCCCCTCCCCGCGGCGGCTGTCAGACCTACGGTCACGCCGATGCGCCTCTGTGCTCCGCTTTCGCCAATTGCGCCCTTCGGCCCGGGAATTCGTCCATGCCAGGCGCGATGATAGTCCCGCAAATCGGGCCGCCGTCGAGGCCAGGCGGAGGCGGGAAAGCCCCGCCCGGCCGGGTCCTCGATGCGCGGCAAGGGCTCTGCGGTTTTCCGTGGAGGCCACCTTCCTGCTAAGCTCTAGGACGTCCCGCCGATAACGGCAGGATCCCTGACTGCCCTCGTAGCTCAGGGGATAGAGCGTCTGCCTCCGGAGCAGAAGGTCGTAGGTTCGAATCCTATCGAGGGCACACTGAAAGCCCCTAGAAACCAAGGTTTCTAGGGGCTTTGTCTGTCTTCCGGATCAGCGCGTACAGGTCAGCGCGCCGACGATGAGGGCTGCGGTCAGGACCGCGTCTCGGTGATTTCCTTGAGCTTTGCCAGTGCTACGGGCCAGGATTCATTGAACATGGCGGTGAACTCATCCTCGCTGTCGAGCTCGACCTCCACCAAGGTGACTCCCCCAGACTCGCTGAAGGCGTAGTTCTCGTGCGTGCCGATGAAAGACTTCGCCTCGTCACTGCTCGTGTCAGCCGCACCGTCCACGATCTGCCCGCGATACCGCAGCGAGATGAACTCATTCGGCCTGTTCTCCTCGACCGTGGCAATCATGCCTCCCACGGAACCTTCTTCATCGGGGCCGAGGAAACGAATTTCGCTGCCCGCCTCCCAGTCGCCCTCGTAGTAGGAGCCCTCGTTGAAGGCGCTTGTCCACTCCCGGTACGTGGCGTCATTGAGCATCGTGGCCCACACGTCCTGCACCGGCGCGTTGATCTTCACGGAGTAACTTAACTTTTCCATGCGCGATGATACGTCCGCTCCGGCCGCTTGAGACAGGCCCCGGGGAATCCTGCCAATTGTCGGTGCCCGCTCGTAGGCTGTCTCCATCGGCACATGAAGGGGCTCTCATATGTTCTGTTCCATCGTTCCTCCGTACCTCCTCCGCCGCCTGGCCGCCCAGCGCGAGCCACAGCTGTCCGAGGCCGCGCGCGCGGCGCGGCAGGCACTGCTGCACGTCAACAGCTTCCAGGCGTCCCGCACGGTGCCGTCACCGGCCGCTCCCCCGGGCATGCGGCAGCGCAGGCCCGGCCCTCCGGAACGGACCATCTACGACGCCAGGTCCTCCGAACAGCTGCCCGGCAGCCCGGTCCGCAAGGAGGGTAATGCGCCCACCGGGGATCCGGCCGTGGATGAAGCGTACGAGGGGCTCGGGGACACCCACCGGCTCTACGCGGACGCGTTCGGCCGCGACTCCGTTGATGGCCTCGGACTCCCCCTCGATGCGACGGTCCACTACGGTCAGCGCTACGACAACGCCTTCTGGGACGGCCGGCAGCTGGTCTTCGGCGATGGCGACGGCCAGGTCTTTGGCCGGTTCACGAAGTCCCTGAGCGTGATCGGCCACGAACTCGCTCACGGCCTCACCCAGTACTCGGCGGCGCTGGCCTACCGGAACCAGGCTGGCGCCCTCAACGAATCCATGTCCGATGTCTTCGGGGCCCTCGTGGAGCAGTACGCGAAGCAGCAGCCGACAGCCGAGGCGAGCTGGCTCATCGGCGAAGGCCTGTTCACGGATCAGGTCCAGGGCACTGCTTTGCGATCGATGAAGGCGCCCGGAACCGCATACGACGACGACGTCCTCGGCAAGGACCCGCAGCCGGACTCGATGGATTCCTATGTGCGCACGAGCGCCGACAACGGCGGCGTGCATATCAACTCCGGCATCCCGAACCGCGCCTTCTGCCTGGTTTCACTGGCTCTTGGCGGCAATGCCTGGGACGCGCCGGCCAGGATCTGGTATGAGACGCTGACGGGCGGAGCGCTGCGTCCGAACGCAACGTTCACCGCCTTTGCGCGGGCCACCGCCGCGACTGCCAAAGAGCTCTTCGGAACGGATTCCGGAGAGCATGACGCGGTGCGGTCCGCGTGGGAAACTGTCAAGGTGAAGCTCTAACCAGGCACGCATGGGGACAGGAGCCAGGTCATGACGATCGCCGTCCGAGGAAAGCCGGTATCAAATGGCCGCATCGTCGAATGAAGCGTCCGATGAGTCCGATAATGCTAGCTGTCCCATGAAAATCACCGTCGAGCGCAGCGGCGGCTTTGCCGGCATGAGGCGGAGCTGGACCGTCCGGCCGGCGCCGGATGAAAAAGACCGGTGGCGGCCCCTTGTGGAGGCGTGCCCCTGGGATGCCGTTCCGGAGGCGGGCCGGGACTCTCCGGACGGGCCGCCGGACCGTTACACCTACAGCATCCGGGCCGGCAAACACCGGGCGACCCTCCCCGAGCGGGAACTCACCGGCCCGTGGCGGGATCTGGTCGACAGCGCCAAGGCCGCCGCCGAGTCGGCGCCGCCTCCGGAAAGCCCGGGAGGTCCCGGACCGGGCACGCCCGAGGAAGTGACCGAAGCCAGATACTTCACCTCGCGCCCGACGGCAGATCCGACAGCCGACTGAAGAGAGGACCGATCATCTCCGCCGCAGAGACCCCGCAGTCCACCGGCACCACAGTCCCCGCAGCGATGGCGGACACGGAACGGCACACCGCCGGAGGCAAGGTGCTCTGGCACTTCACGATGTCGCTGGACGGCTTCGTGGCGGGGCCGAACCATGCGACGGACTGGATGACCGGGATCTCGATGCGGCCCGGCCTTGCCGAGGAGTACGCCGAGACGACCGGCGCCGGTGCTGCTCGGCGAGGGGATCCGCCCTGTTCGACAACCCCGGGGGCGCCCCCATCCGGCTCGAACTGCTCAACGGCAATGACCGCTCGGCCGCAGTGAACCTGCGTTACCACCCGGCGGCGACCGGCCAGGCCCCCGCACTCGGCGGCCTGCCGCCGGTCAGCAGCCGGTCAGCAGCTGTTGGCCGGGTATATACCTAGACGGCGGCCAGTTGCCCCCGGAAGGTGCGCCGGTACGACTGCGGGCTGGTGTCCAGCGCCCTGGTGAAATGGTGCCGCAACAGGACCGAGTGGCCGAATCCGGATTCCCGTGCGACTTCGTCGATGTTGAGGTCCGTGCTCTCCAGCAGTTCCTGTGCCCGCAGTACCCGCTGGGAGTTGAGCCATGCCGCGGGGGTTGCACCCGTCTCCGAACGGAAGCGGCGCGCAAACGTCCGCGGTGACATGTGGACGCGCGCCGCCAGCCCGTTGACCGAATGGTCTTCCTCCAGATGCCGGACCATCCACTGCAGGAGTTGCTCCATCGGCTCCGACCCGCACGCCGGAACCGGCCGGTCGATGTACTGGGCCTGGCCGCCGTCCCGGTGCGGGGGGACGACCATGTCCCGGGCGATGCCCGCGGCAACCTTGGCGCCGAACTCCACGCGGAGCAGGTGCAGGCAGGCGTCGATTCCCGCGGCCGTGCCCGCACTCGTGATGATCCGGCCGTCCTGGACGTACAGCACGTTCTCGTCCACCAGCGCCTTGGGATACCGCAGGGCCAGCTGCTCGGAGTAATGCCAGTGGGTGGTGCAGCGGCGGCCATCAAGCAGTCCGGCCTTGGCCAGGGCGAAGGCGCCGGAACAGATCGACATCACCCAGGCGCCGCGGGCGTGCGCGGCGCGCAAGGTGTCCAGCACTGCCTCCGGCAACTCCTCATCATTGCCGTAAGGGGCCATGATGACCAGGTCCGCCTCGGCGGCGGCCTCCAGCCCCTGGTCGACGCGGAGGGAGAGCCCGGTCTTCAGTCTGATCTCCACCGGTTCCGGGGTGCAGACGCGGAAATCGAAGCGCGGGGCTCCGGAGCCGCGGCCGGAGCGATCGATGCCGAAGACCTCGGCGGCGACGCTGAATTCGAACACCGCCAAGGGCGGCAACACGATGACGGCCACGGAGGTGATCATGAATCCATTGTGGCAGAAATTATCGCTTTTTGGGCATTTCTGCCACTTTTTTTGGGTCGCGGACGGGAGAAGCATGAAGGTATGGAATTCATCGGAATCGTCTTCATCATCCTCATCGTCAGCGCCGTCGGGGCAACCATCTCCGGCCTGCGCAAAGACGGGTGGGGCCACACCCCGCCGGTCCGCTCGGAGAACGATTGGACCGCCCTGGACCTGCCCAGCGTCAACTACACGCTGCGGATGTTCTAGGCCCGCTCTCCTGAGCCCCCGGAAATGATCACCCGGCCCCGAACGGGCCGGGCCCAGCCCCCCGGATTGCGGCTGTCAGCTTAATCCCCCCGAGGTATAGCGCCGGGGGCCGGCAGCCGCGGCTGCCCCAGCAACTTCCCCACTAGACTGGGTG
>JAODMV010000277.1 GCA_025464875.1 Arthrobacter sp.
ACCTGCCCGGTCGACGGCGGCTGGCCGGTCGGCAGCGCGGAAGACCGACGGCGGCTGGCCGCCTTGTTGGCTGTGCCTGCGCCGCGGGCACCAGAATCTGCGGGCACCGGCGGGGGAGTGGACGGCCGTCCCCTGACCCTCGTGGACGGGCTGCTCGCCTGCGGGGCGCCGGAGCAGCTCGAAGCGGCCGCTGCCGCCGGCCGGCCCGCGTGGATCCTGCTGCACATGCCCCTCGGTGCCCACCCGGAGTTGGAGCGCCGTGCGCTGCACGCGGCGGCCGGCGTCATCTGCACCAGCGCCTCGGCCGCGGCGGACCTCCGGGCCCGGCACGGCTTCGACGGCCTTCGGGTGGCGCTGCCGGGATCCGACGCCGCTCCGCTGGCCGCCGGCTCGGCGCCGCCGCACCTCATTGCCGTGGCCGCCCTGCTGCCGAACAAGGATCAGGCGCTGCTGCTCGCCGCGCTCTCCCAGCTCACCGGGCTGCCCTGGACGGCGTCCCTCATAGGATCCGACTCGGCGGACCCAGCCTACGCCGCGCGGCTCCGGGACATGGTGGAACGGCTCGGGCTACAGAACCGGGTCAGCATTCCGGGGGAGCTGAGGGGCGCCGCGCTGGCGGGCGAGTGGGCTGCGGCGGACCTGAGCCTGCTCATTTCGCAGGCCGAGACCTACGGGCTGGTGGTCACCGAATCCCTCGCCCGCGGCATCCCGGTAGTGGTGCGCGCCGGCACCGGTGCCGTGGAGGCGCTCCGGGCCGGAGCCCGCACGGACCGGCCCGCGGGGCATCGCTCCCCGGCAGAAGTAACTGCGGCAGAAGTAACAGCGGCAGAAGTAGCAGCGGCAGAGGTGGCCGCGGCAGAACATCTGCCAGGCACCGCCGTCGCGCTGGCCGTGGACCCGGCGCCGCTGACGGAGGTGCTGCGCCTCTGGCTCACCGATGCCTCGCTCCGGTCCGGCTGGCGGGCGGCAGCCGTGGCCGTGCGGGACCGGCTGCCCGGCTGGGACGCGACCGCACGGACGGTGCTGCAGGCGCTCGGCGCGGAGCCGCCTTCAGGAAAGCCTCCCGCGTACGATTCCTCTGCCGGACAAGCTGTTGGACAATGACCCCATGACGCCCGAGCCCTTGAGCACCCAGTTCCTGACCGGCAATGGACCTCCCGCCGGAACGCTGACCACCGAGCGACTCCGCGCCTGGGCCTGGCACAAGCAGGGCCTGGACGGCTCCCTGGCGGGCTGCACCGCAGAGGAGGTGTTCGCCCGGGCCGGCTGGGCGCGGTCCGTAGGTGGCGCGAACCCCTACCTCACGCTGTTTGCGCGGGCCGGGATCCGCCGCGAACAGGTGGACGCCGACGTCCTGGCGCTGAAGATCCACGAACTCCCCTCGGCCCGCGGCTGCACCTACGTCCTGGGCAGGGAGGACTTCGCCTGGGCCCTCCAGCTGGGCAAGGATGCCGCCGAGGCCTTCCGGGTGCTTCACCGGCTGGGGGTGGACCGAGGCGAAATCACACTTCTCGAAGAACAGATACTGCACACGCTCGCGGCAGCGGCCGGGCCGCTGGACCCGAAGCAGCTCAAGGACGAGCTCGGCGACGCTGTCCGGAACCTAGGTGAGGAGGGCAAGAAGAAGGGCGCCGCCACCACGCTGCCCACCGCCCTGGGCCTGCTGCAGGCGGACGGCCGGATCCGCCGCGTGCCCGCCAACGGCCGTCTCGACCAGCAGCGGTACGCCTATGCGCGGTGGGGACTTCCGCCCAGCGGGCTCGACGCCGATGCTGCCCGCGCGGAGCTGGTCCGCCGGTATCTGGGCTGGACGGGCGGCGCGACGCTGAAGCAGTCCCAGTGGTTCACGGGGTTCACCGTGGCCCACAGCAAGGCGGCGTTGGCCAGCGTCGGGGCGGTCGAGGTGCCCACCGCCGGGGTACCCGCCGCCAGCGGCGAGACGCTGTGGATGCTGCCCGACGACGTCGGCCGCCTCGCCGTCTTTGAGGTTCCCGCACAGGAACAGATCCAGTTGCTCGCCGGCACGGACGCCCTGGTGCTGCAGCGCCGGAACTCCGCCGACATGTTCGCCGAGGCGGACAGGGGCAGGAAAGTACTGGGAACCAACCTGGCCCTCCAGGCGGACCTGCCGGACCACCCGATCTTCGACCGTGGCCGGATCGTGGGGCTGTGGCAGTACGATCCGGGCCAGGAGAGGATTGCGCACTGGCTGTTCGACGGGCCCACACCGGCGGTGACCCGGCGGATCGCCGAGGTGGAGGCCTGGATCCGGGAGGACCTGGGAGACTTCCGTTCCTTCAGCCTCGACTCGCCCGCGTCCAGGCGGCAGCGGATCGACGCCCTCTACGCCGCCAACGCCGCAAGCTAAGTCCAAGGAGAGGAGAGATCGTGCCCGAGGTCTTCGGCAACATCGCCCGGAGCCCGGCCGCAGCACCTCCGAGCGCAGGTCCGGGCGCGGGATCAAAAACGGCTCAGCCGGCGCGGTGTCCGGCGAAGAAGTCCCGCAGCAACGCTGCGCACTCCGGCTCCCGGACCCCCGCATACACTTCCACCCAATGGTTGAGCCGGCGCTCGCGGAGAATGTCGAACACCGAGCCGGCGGCCCCGGCCTTTTCATCCCACGCGCCAAACACCACCCGCGGAATCCTGGCCAGCACAATCGCCCCGGCGCACATGGCACACGGCTCCAGGGTCACCACCAGGGTGCAGTCTTCCAGCCGCCAGCCGTCGCCCGGTTCACCGTCCTGCGCCCGGAGCTCCTGCAGCGTCGCCGCTGCCTCGCGGATGGCGAGCATTTCGGCATGCGCGGTCGGGTCCCCGTGCGCTTCGCGTTCGTTGCGCCCGGAACCGAGCACCCCGCCGTCGGGTCCGATCACGACGGCGCCAATCGGTACGTCCGCGGTCGCAAGGGCCCGGCGCGCTTCGGCCAGGGCAAGGCCCATCCATTCGGCATGGCGGGGCTCCGGGGAAGTCATTGCTCAATGATAGTTTCGACGAAAGGGTAGCCGTGAAAAGCAGAGAGCTAAGGAGGCAGCCGTGAACGCCGTTACCGAGCGGTGGGGCCGATGGGTCGTCCCCTATGCCGCCATGTGGATCACCTTGCTGGTCGGTGGCGCGATCGTGGTGGTGCTGGCGCTCATGGGCGCTGAAGTGTACGACAACGTCGTGGACGAGGCCGGCCTGGCCAACCTCGACAGGCCCGCCCTGGCGCTCTCTCAGGACTTGCGCACTCCGGCGCTGGACTCCGCGGTGACGGCGTTCACCAACATCGGGGGCGGTATCGGCATGCCCATCCTCGCCAGCATCCTGACAGCATGGCTGACGGTCGTCACCCGTACCTGGCGGCCCCTGATCCTCGTGGCAGGTGCCGCGGCCGTTTCCACCACGGCCACCACGGCAGGCAAGAAGCTTTTTGGCCGCACCCGCCCCGATCACGCCGACGCCGTTGCGCCCTACGAGACCTCGCCGTCCTTTCCCAGCGGGCACACGCTCAACTCGACCGTGGTGATCGGTGTGCTGGTCTACCTGACGTGCCTGCACCTGCAACGGACGGTTGCCCGCGTCGCCCTGATCGCCGCGGGCGTGATCTTCGTTGCAGCGATGGGCTTGAGCAGGGTCTTCCTAGGGCACCACTGGATGACCGACGTCATCGCCGCCTGGCTGCTCGGACTTGCCTGGCTGGGCATCGTGATCCTTGCACACAGGCTCTTCCACATGCTGCGGCACCGCGCACACGCAGGCCCCGCCCCCACCTTCGATCAACCCCTGAGCGGCAAGGCCGGCGCAACGGACGGCACCGCTGCTCCCGGCCCCGCGGGAGGGTCATCAAGGTCCGGGTGATAGTTTTGACCCATGCGCACTCTCGTTGTGGACCACCCGCTGGTCGCCCATAAGCTCACCGTTCTGCGGGACAAAAACACCCCGTCCCCGGTCTTCCGCCAGCTCACCGAGGAACTCGTCACGCTCCTGGCCTATGAGGCCACCCGCGACGTCCGCACCGAGCCGGTGACCATCGAGACGCCGGTCAGCACCACCGTCGGCGTTGCCTTCACCAAGCCGACCCCGCTGGTAGTTCCGATCCTTCGTGCCGGGCTGGGCATGCTTGAGGGCATGACCAAGCTCGTCCCCACCGCGGAGGTCGGGTTCCTGGGCATGGCCCGTGATGAAGAGACCCTGGACATCATCACCTACGCCGAGCGCCTTCCCGAGGATCTGACCGACCGCCAGATCTTCGTCCTGGACCCTATGCTCGCCACCGGCGGCACCCTGCGCGAGGCCATCAAGTTCCTCTTCAAGCGCGGCGCCTCCGACGTCACCTGCATCTGCCTGCTGGCCGCCCCTGAAGGCCTGGCCAAGCTGGAAGAAGAGCTCTCGGACGCCAACGTGACCATCGTTCTGGCCTCCATCGACGAGAAGCTCAACGAGAAGTCGTACATCGTGCCGGGCCTGGGCGACGCCGGGGACCGCCTCTACGGCGTGGCCGGCTAAAGCTTCGGTTCTCCCTACCGGTTCGCTCCGGCCGCCGCTAGTGCTCAGCTCAGGCGGCCGGCGGCGTAGCGGGCAGGCGGAGGGCGAACTCCGTACGGCCCGGCCGGGAAGTGACTTCGACGGTTCCTCCATGGGCCTTCACGATCGACTGCACGATGGACAGCCCCAGCCCGCTGGTGCCCTCGGCGGTCGGCGGCGCCGGGGTCTGGTCCGTTGCCCCGGCGGCATGCCCCGCCCGGGCTCCGGCTGGTGGGGTGGCCCGGGCCGCCGTCGAGGCCGCCGGGTTCTTCCGTGCGGCGTCCGCCCGGGCGAAGCGTGCAAAGACCCGGTCGATGAACTCGGGGGCGATGCCGCTGCCGTTATCCGTCACCGTCACGACGGCGCTGCCGTCGGCCGAGCGCGTCACGCCGGTGATCACCGTGGTCCCGGGCGCGGTGTGCTTGCGCGCGTTGGAAAGCAGGTTGGCCAGCACCTGGTGGAGCTGGGCAACATCGCCGCGCACCAGCACCGGGTCCGCCGGCAGCTCCAATTGCCAGGTGCGGTCCGGGGCCATGACTTTTTCGTCGCTGACCGTTTCAACCGCCAGCTGCGTGAGGTCGACATCCCCGAGCTTGAGCGGCTGGCCCTCGTCGAGGCGCGCCAGCATCAGGAGATCCTCCACGAGGGTAGTCATCCGTTCGGCCTGGCTCTGCACGCGCGCGAGCGACTTCTGCCCGTCCGGGCTGAATTGCTCGGTCATCCGCATCAGCTCCGTATAGCCGCGGATGGCGGTCAACGGGGTGCGCAGCTCGTGCGAGGCGTCGGCCACGAACTGGCGTACCCTCGTCTCGCTCTTCTGCCGTGCCTCGAGCGCGTTGGAAACGTTGTCCAGCATCCGGTTCAGCGCGTCGCCGACGTTGCCCACTTCGGTTCCGGGATGGGCGGCCGACGCCGGGGCCCGCACCGCCAAGGCCACCTCGCCGGCGTCGAGGGGGAGACGGGACACCTTCGTGGCGACCTCGGACAGCTGCTCGAGCGGCTTCATGGTCCGGCGGATCAGTGCCGTGCCGGCGAGTCCGATGATTACCAGGCCTCCTGCGGACACCACCGCCATGGTCCATACGAGGGAGGACAGGGTGTTCTGCTTGTCCGCCAGCGGCAGACCGGTGACGACCACGTCGCCGTTGGGGGCCTGCACTGCGGTGAGCCGGTAGGCGCCGGCGGAAAGCGTGCGGTCCACGGGGACGCCGTTCGGAGGAAGCGCCAGAAGGACATGGTCATCGTCCGGGGAGAGGCTTCTCCTCGTGGCGTCCTCGGCGAGGAATCCGGCGCTGCTGACCGTTTCGTTCAGGATCCGGGCGTTCAGCGTGCCGACGCGCTGGCCCCGCGCCTCCAAGGGGTCGGGGCGGCCGCCCTCAGCACTGCCCGGCCCCGGCCGGCTGAAATCCCTGGCGCGGCCTGAGGCCTGGTCAAGCTGGGTATCCAACTGCTTCGTGAGGAAGAGATCCATGGAGGCGTAGCTGACCAAGCCGACGGCCCCGCAGATGGCCACGAGCAGCGCCATGGCGACCAGGACCAAACGGGTGCGCAGATGCCAGGTGGACGGGTTGCGCCAGTCGCGCCGGGGTGCGGCGCGGGGTTCACCGGAAAGTGTGGCCACCGATCATTCCGCCGGTTTCAGGACATAGCCGGCGCCGCGCACGGTGTGGATCATGGGCAGGCGGTTGGCGTCGACCTTCTTGCGAAGATAGGAGATGTACAACTCAACGATGTTGGCCTGACCGCCGAAGTCGTAGTCCCAGACCCGGTCCAGGATCTGGGCCTTGCTGACGACGCGTTTGGGGTTCTCCATGAGGTAGCGCAGCAGTTCGAACTGGGTGGCTGTAAGGTGCACTTCTTCGCCGGCCCGGGTGACTTCCCGGGTGTCGGCATTGAGCACGAGGTCGCCGACCACGAGTTCCGCGGTGTCCATGGCGGCCACGCCGGACCGTTGAACCAAGCGGTGCAGGCGCAGCAGCACTTCCTCCATGCTGAACGGTTTGGTGACGTAGTCGTCTCCGCCGGCGGCCAGGCCGCTGATCCGGTCCTGAACGGCGTCCTTCGCCGTCAGGAACAAGGCAGGCACCTCCGGTGCGAAGGCGCGGATCCTGCCCAGCAGCTCCACGCCGTCGAACCCTGGGAGCATGACGTCAAGCACCAGCACGTCCGGCCGGAAGTCCTTGGCGAGCTTGACCGCTTCGGGGCCGTCGGCGGCGACGGCGACGGACCAGCCCGCCATCCGCAGGCCCATGCTCATCAGCTCCGAGAGGCTGGGCTCGTCGTCAACCACCAGGGCGCGGATGGGGGAACCGTCCGGGTGCGTGAGCCGGGGCAGGTTGTTGGTCAGGGAGTGCGAAGTGGCCATGGGACTACTCTCCGTTCTGCCGGTTAAGGCCGGCTTTGGGGCTCCTGTGCGGCACCTGTGAATCCCAGCCTAGCGAGCTGGGTGGATGCGACTGCTGCTCCCCTGGAGGAGCCGGCGGTGGCCTCCACTGGGCAGAACAGCAGGCCGCGGACAGGGGATCGACTGGGCGGATCCAACTCCGCCGCCGTGTTTTGGGACATAGCAGGGCGCCCACTCCTTGGATGGCGGCAGGGCCGAGGGGTGCCGGAGTGGCGTTTTCACTCATTCCCGTATCCCTGAACAATCCGGCCGAAGTGCGGCCTCGAGATGAATAATATTCGGATAAGTTCCGCTTTGAACCGGTTCTCGACCAAAACGGCCGTCATTTTCTTGGTGCTACCGAATTGTGAGTTCCACCACAAACGGCCCCTTAGTCTCACGATGTGGACTTTGCAACCCTTTGTTACTTGCACGTTCACATTGTTACGTTGCACACTTCAATTGTGAACAAGAACTCAACAGCACCTGCAGCCGCAGCTCAGTCGACCAGCCCACTCGCTGGTACCGAGACCCCCTGTTGTCGAATGCACGCCTAACTTTTGCATCCCAGGAGTTTCTAGGCATTCGCCCCCACGCCCCGAGTAGGGTGCCCTCCCCAGGTATTCACTGCGGGGAAAAGTAGCATTCGAGCCGCGCGGTCGGCCATTCACATTGAGGTAAGTCATCTATGTCAGTTGCATCCGGATACGTCCACATCTCCGTCCGTAACGCCAGCAAGCCCGGCCAGACCTCCGGGATCCGGCAGGGCTTCGGCGGCCGCCAGACCTTTGCCCCTGCCGCATCCGGCAACAGCTTCCCCGCCCCGGGCTATGCGGCGCAGGGCTATAACCCCAATTCGTACGGCCAGCTCCGTGCTGTTCCGGTGGCTCCGGCCACGGCGCCCACCCCCGTAGTCGCCCCGGGTGCCAGCGGTCCCGCCCAGCCTGCCCCGAGCGACAACGTGGCCCGCGGCTTCGTGCTCTACATGGGTGTCGACGAGGAAACCGCGGCAGCTGCCGGCACTTCCATCGCCAAGCTCGCCCAGGAGATCCGCGCCTATGCGCTGTCCCTGGTGGCGGGCGCCGAAAGCTACGCCGCGGTCGCCGTTGCGCCGGCCAGCGCCCCGGGCTCCGCTCTCGACGTCGTCCGTTCCACCTTCGGGGATCCCACGGTCGGCGCGCGTCAGCGTGCCGAGAGCGCGCGTCTCCAGCAGCCGCAGGACCCGAGGCCTTCCGGGGTGCTCATCGATCTGGCCCGCCGTGAGGTCCACCTCGACGGCGAATCCCTGAACCTCACCTTCAAGGAATTCGAGCTCCTGAACTATCTCGTGGAGAACGGCACCCGGACGGTGGGCCGCGACGAGCTGCTTGAAGGGCTGTGGCGCAACGCCGAAGAGGTGCCGAACGAGCGCACCATCGACGTCCACATCCGCCGCCTGCGCTCCAAGCTCGGCCGCCTCGCCAACACCGTGCGTACGGTGCGCGGCCAGGGCTACCGCTTCTACGAGCACCCCGAAGTCATAGTCTGGGCCGCTCCGGAATACTCGATCTAGCCTCCTTCGACGGGCTAGCGAGCATGTGCCTTCGCGGCTAGTGGGGGATGTGCCGACGGGTGGGCGCAAAGGCCGGCTGCGCCCACACTAGGATTGGTCCATGAGCGAGCATCACATCAAACGACTGGTGCTCATGCGGCACGCCAAAGCTGACTGGCCCGGGGGTGTCGCCGACCATGAGCGGCCGCTGGAAGAGCGCGGCCACAGGGACGCCCCTCTGGCCGGCAAATGGCTGCTCAAGCACGGCGTGATCCCGGACTTCATCCTGTGCTCGAGCGCGCTCCGCACGCGGCAGACCTGCACCTGGGTGTGCCACGAGCTCGGAGACAAGGCGCCGACGCCGAAGCTTGAGGACGGGCTCTATGCCGCCTCGGCGCTGCGGATGCTGAGCGTCATCAACCACGTTCCCGATACCGTCACCACCCTTATGGTCATCTCCCACATGCCCGGTGTGCAGGACCTCGCCATGCACCTGGCCTCCCGCGATTCGAACCATGACGCATACATGGACGCGGCCACCCGGTTCCCCACCAGCGGGCTCACCGTGTTGGAGACAGAAAAGTCCTGGGCCGAGCTCGATGGGCAGGACGCCCGGCTGACCAATTTCAAGGTTCCCCGGGCCAAATAGCAGGCCGGTTTGTACCGGGTTTGCGGGGGCGGAATCCATAGTCACCGGCCTGAATCTGCTGTTTACTGATCCTGTCTACTCGTGCGGTTTTTCGACCCAGGGAAAAGGTGGATCATCGTGGATGCAGGGCAGCTTATAGGTATCATCGTCGGCTTCGTCGTGGTGCTGGCGATCATTGCAGTGGCAATCGTCTTCAGCCGCAAACGCAAGGTGGACGCGGACCGGAACCGGGCTGCGGAGATTCGCGAAAAGGCCAAGGCTGACGAGATCACCGCAAGGGAACGCGAGGCCAAGGCGGCTCGCGCAGAGGCGGAGGCGCAGGAGGCTGAAGTCAACGCCGAGCGCCTGCGCCAGGAGGCCCGCGGCCGTCAGCAGGAGGCCGGGACCGTCCGCTCCGGCGCGCAGGAGCAGCTGCGGAAAGCCGATGAGATGGATCCCGATGTGGTCACCTCCCGCCGCGGCGACGCCAGCGCCCGCGGCGACGCCAGCGCCCGGGATGAAACGACCGGCGACGCCTCTTCGCGCGGGGCCCGCGCCGGCCGGGACCGCAACGGCCCGGACCGCGTGGCCGGTGATGACGGTACCCGCAACAGGGGTGAGGATCCCAACAAGGGCGACAGGCCACGAAACCTCTAGAATTCGCAGGGCCCAGGTAGCGGCGGGTTCCGGTTGTCGCAGCTCGCGCCCGGCGCTGCTGCGGGCGCCGTTTCAGCGGCGCGGTACTCAGCGGCGGGGGGTGGACCTGGCGGTAGGCCGGGCCGGCGGCTTGGCCGGCGCTTTGCCCGCCGGCTTGGCCGCGGGCGTGCCCCCGCCTGCTGCGGGGCGCTTGGCCGCGGTAGTCCGCGGCGCAGGCACCCGGGCGGGCGGCGCGGAGGCCGCAGCCCGGCCCACCGGCCGTGCGGCTGCCGGCCGGGCGACGGTACCCCTCTCCGTGGGGCGGGACGCTGACGTCCTGGAAGACGCACCCCTGGCCGTCGATCCCGTGGCCGCCCCCCTTGACGAACCGCTCGACGCGCCTCGGCCGGCCGAGGCAGGTCGGCGGCGTGGGGCGTAGCTGGCGCCGCTACTCCGGGCAGGCAGGACGGTCCCGGCGAACAGCAGGACCAGGGTGGCCGCTCCGAAAGCCGCCGCCAGGTAGAAGTACAGGTCCGGATGCTCGGAGTCGACGTGGGTAGACAGGGCCTCCGGATCCGGGTTGAAGGCCAGCCCCCACATCCGCAGGAACGCGATGCCGAACGCAATAAAAAAGACGCTGCCGATCCCGCTCGCCACCAAGGTCCGGTGCCGCCGGCGCAGGACCAGTTCCGTCACGCAGGCCACGTAGGCCACGGCGGAGGCGGCCAGGAACCACAAGAGCACAGCTGCATGCAGCGTGACGCCGGTCAGGACCAGCAGCGCCAGGGCGGCGAGAAACGCTCCGATGGCAATCTTGCCGCTGTTACCCATGTGACGCATGTGTTTCATCATCCCTGAGATCGGGACCCTGCACCACATAGCCGCGCTGGAAGCGGTGATTACGCCGACGCTTTGCGCCGGAAAGACAGCTCTTGCCGGCCGTGCCGGGCCGGGGCGGGTCCGATGCGTGCTGCGAGGCTCAGAGTCCGTACTTCTCGAGCAGGCGGAGCCAGACTTCGCTGATCGTCGGGTAGGAGGGCACGGCATGCCACAGGCGGTCCAGCGGGACGCCGCCTACGACTGCGATCGTGGCGGCGTGCAGGAGTTCGGAGACGTCCGGTCCCGCGAAGGTGGCGCCAAGCAGGACCTTGCGGTCTTCGTCGACCACCAACTGGGCCCAGCCCTGGTAGTTCTCGGCGTGCAAGGAAGAGCCCGCCACCCGGATGGGCAGGTCCACCGAGGAGACGCGGTAGCCGTCCGTGGCCGCCTGTTCCACGGACCGTCCCACGTTGGCCAGTTCCGGGTCGGTGAACACCACGTTGGGGACGGCATGCTCGCCGGCCGTTTGGGCGTACCGGCTCCACGGCGCCGGTGCGCCGGTGAGTTCGCCCTTCGCCCGGGCGGCAATGGCGTCGCCGGTGGCCCGTGCCTCGTATTTGCCCTGATGGGTCAGCAAAACCTTCCCGGCGGCGTCGCCGGCGGCGTAAAGCCAGGGCCCGCGGGCGCCGTCCCCGGGGGTTGGCTCGGGAGAATTTTCCTGTGCGCCGTGGACCAGACCGGTGGCATCCGTCGTGAGCAAGAGCGGCTTTCCCTCCGCGGCGTTAAGTCCCACGCTCTCCAGGCCAAGCCCCTTGAGGGCCGGGTGCCGGCCGGTGGCCACGAGCAGTTTGTCGACCGTGACGGTGCTGCCGCCATCGAGCGCCAGGGTGAGGGAGCCGTCGTCGTTCTCGCTGACGCTTTGGGTGCCGGTGTGGAGGCGGAGCTCAACGCCGTCGGCGCGCAGGCCCGCCGTCACCAGTTGCGACGCTTGCTCCGGGAACGCGCCCAGCAGGCCGCGCCGGGCGATCAGGGTCACGGTGGACCCGAGGCGCGCGAAGGCCTGCGCGAGTTCGACTCCGGCCACGCCGCCGCCGAGCACGGCCAGCCGCTCCGGGATGGCCCGGGCGGAGGTGGCCTCCCGGGTCGTCCAGTACCCGACGTCCGCCAGCCCGTCGATGGGCGGCAGATTCGGGATGGAACCGGTCGCGACCACGACGGCGTGCCGGGCGGTGAGCGCGTAGCTGTTGCCGTCCCGCCCGGCCACCTGCACTTTGCGCGGAGCGGTGATCCGGCCTCGCCCGCGGATCAGCCCGATGCCCCTTTTCTCGACCCACTTAACCTGGCCGTCGTCCTGCCAGTTCGAGGTGAAGTAGTCGCGGCGTTTCAAGACAGCCGCCGCATCGAGGGTCCCCGTGACGGCCTCTTGTGCGCCGGGGACGGTCTGGGCGCCATGCAGGGCGGTGCCCGGCCGGAGCAGCGCCTTCGACGGCATGCACGCCCAGTAGGAGCATTCACCGCCCACCAGTTCGGCCTCGATCAGCACCGCGCTCAGCCCGCCCCGGACCACACGGTCTGCCACATTTTCGCCCACGGCGCCCGCGCCGATCACTATGACATCGAATTCCCGCTCCAACTGTGCCGTCATGGCAACAGCCTACGCCCGGCCCATGGCCGGTTCCGGGGCGCCTGCCCGGCGCTGAGCTGCACCGAGTCCCTCTGTGCAGGACGTGGGACCTTCGCTACTCTAGGGAGCACACCTTGGGGGAGGAGAAAGACCATGACCGCAGTAAATAGTGTGCCACCGGCAAGGTTTAGCGCACGGTCCCGGCTTCGCGCTTTGCAGGCGGACATCATGGAACTGATCTTGGAGCGCGAGCTGGAAGCGGGGGATCCGCTGCCCACCGAAAGCGAGCTCTCCGTGGTTCTCGGCGTGGGGCGCAATACCCTGCGGGAGTCGCTCAAGGCGCTCCAGGCGCTGGGCGTCATTGAGATCCGTCACGGCTTCGGCATGTTTGTGGCACCGAGCAACTTCGATGCCCTCACCGACGTGCTCACGTTCCGGGGCAAGCTGTCGCTGCACCACAACGGGCAGGAGGCGCTGGAGCTCGTTGGCGTCCGGCAGGCCCTGGAGACCGGCCTGATCGGGGCATCGATGGAGCAGATGACCCCGAAGCAGCTGGCCGCGGTGGAGGAATCCGTGCGCCGGATGGAATCCCTGGCCGGCTCCGGCGAGCACTTTCCCGAGGCCGACTCGGAATTCCACCGCCGGCTCTTCGAACCGCTCAACAATGAGTTCCTCATCCGGCTGATGGCCGTCTTCTGGACGGTTTACCGCAGGATCCACCTCGAGCTGGGCGGTTCAGACGCGGCCGCGCCTCTGGAGGCGGCGGCCCTGCACCGGGGAATCTACGAGGCCGTCGCCGCGGCGGACAAGGCGCTGGCGGCGGAACGGCTGAACAGCCACTTCGAGGGGATCCGCGGCCGGATCACCAGGGCAGTCTCGGAGTAGGCGAGAGCTGCGGTATGAAGCCAGGGTTAAAGCAAAGATCCGCACCGGCGGACCGGTGCGGATCTTCTGTCTGTGCGCCCAAAGGGATTCGAACCCCTGACCTTCTGTTCCGTAGACAGACGCTCTATCCAGCTGAGCTATGGGCGCATTCTCGGCTCTGGGAGAATTTCTTGCTCCCTCGAACCTCGAATTACTTTACGCGAGTGGGGGCCCCGTGACAAATCGAAACGGGTGTAATCTCGACGACTAGACCGGTCTACGTGACCTTCCTCACAAAACGACGGTACAATGGCCGGGTAAAACCCTGACTTTTCGCGGTTTTTCATTCGCGGCGCCCGGGTCATCCCACGTCCTGCCCCGAATATTGACCCTCGACGGCACCTACATTTAGGACACACCACTGAACCCGAGGAAGGGAACCGTAATGGGCGATCTGGCGCGACTGCCGCTGCTTGAGCAAGCACCCACCACGCATGCTGGCCTGCTGGCGTGGGTTGAAGAGGTAGCCGAACTGACCCGGCCGGACCGGATCCACTGGGTTGATGGCTCGGAAGAGGAGAACGCCCGGCTCACCGATGAGCTCGTGGCAGCGGGCACTCTGACCCGGCTGAACGAGAAGCTGTTCCCCAACTCCTTCGCGGCCTTCTCCGACCCTGCCGATGTGGCCCGGGTCGAAGAGCAGACCTTCATCTGCTCCAAGAACGAACGGGATGCCGGCTTCACGAACAACTGGATGGCTCCGGCCGAGATGAAGGAGAAGCTGCGCGGCCTGTTCGCCGGCTCCATGCGCGGCCGCACCATGTACGTCATCCCGTTCGTCATGGGCCACCTTGACGCCGAGGATCCCAAGTTCGGCGTGGAGATCACGGACAGCGCCTATGTTGTTGCCTCCATGCGCATCATGGCGCAGATCGGCACCGAGGTCCTGGACCGCATCACCGCCACGAACGCCTTCTTCGTCCCCGCACTGCACTCCCTGGGCGCCCCGCTGGCCCCCGGCCAGGCCGACGTCCCGTGGCCGTGCAACCCGGACAAGTGGATTGTCCACTTCCCCGAAGAGCGCTCCATCTGGTCCTTCGGCTCCGGCTACGGCGGCAACGCCCTGCTGGGGAAGAAGTGCTACGCCCTGCGCATCGCCT